>DATEEV010000406.1:0-15398 GCA_035281005.1 Microthrixaceae bacterium
GGCTGGGGGTGCCTCGACCTGCGCGGCGGCGGGCACCGAGGTGGGCTCGGGTGCGGGAGCCGGTGCGGGCGCCGGAATCGGCACCACGGTCTCGGGTGCCGTCTGTTCCGCAGGAGGTGCGGGCGCGTCGGCGGCAGCCGGCGGCGCGTCGGCAGGAGCCGCGGGCGCGTCATCCTTCTTGGCCGCGGCCTTCTTGGCCGGGGCCTTCTTGGCCTTCGCCGGTTCCTCGGGCTGCTGGTCGCGGACCAGGCCCTCTCGCTCGGCCTTCCGGCGGACGCGGTCGGCCTGAGCATCGATGATGCTCGACGAGTGCGTCTTCACACCGATGCCCAGGTCGAGGCACAGGTCGAGACATTCCTTGTTCGTCAGCCCGAGCTCTTTGGCGAGCTCGTGCACACGGAGTTTTGCTGCCAAGATCCGATCTCAGCCTTTCGTGTTCTCCGGCCTGCGGGGGGGTGCAGACGGCTTCCTATCCTCGCACGTCCACGGTCAATTTTACGAACGTGGGTCGGAACGACGAGACGGTGCTCGGGTCGAGCTGCGCCCGAAGGGCCCGCCCGAACGCCTTGCGTTGGCTGGCCTGGTCGTAGCAGAGCTCGCTCGGGCAGACCCAGGCGCCTCGGCCCGGACGTCTGTCGCCCGGTACCAGTCTGCCGTGTTCGAGCACGATTCGGACGAGCTCTTCGCTCGGCGCAGCTCGCCGGCACCCGATGCACGTCCGAACGCGGGCTATGCGCCGCCTCCCGTCGAAGATCCATCGGTCGCAGCATCACCGGGGTCGACGGTTGTCTCCGCCTCCGGGGTCGCTGCCTCCGCTGTCGACTCGGACGACTCGGACGACTCGGCGGTCGCCTCCTCGGCGGACGCTGCCTCGGACGAAGCGGCGGTCGCCTCCTCGGTGGTCGACGCATCGGCGGGCGGGGCTTCGCCCTCCCCACCGCTGAGCCACTCCGAGGCCGAGATGGCCGGGCCGCCGTCGGCGGGTTTCCACATCTGCTCGCCCGTCTCGGCGTCGGTGATCCACTCGCCCTCGGCCCAGCCACCGCCGGGGACCTCGTCGACCTGGTTCTCACCGCGGATGTCGACCCGGAGCCCGACCAACCGGTGGGCGAGGCGGGCGTTCTGGCCCTCCTTGCCGATGGCCAGCGAGAGCTGGAAGTCGGGGACGATGACCTCGGCCGTGCCGGTGTCGTAGTCGATCCGGACCTCGTTGACCTTCGCAGGAGCAAGCGCCTTCATCACGAAGTCCTCGAGCTCGTCCGAGTAGGGGATGATGTCGATCTTCTCGCCGTTGAGCTCGTTGACCACCATGCGGACCCGGCCACCCCGCGCACCGACGCACGCGCCGACGGGATCGACGTTGGGATCGTTGGAGAAGACGGCGATCTTCGTGCGCTGCCCTGGCTCGCGGGCGCAGGCGCGGATCTCGACGATGCCGTCGGCGATCTCGGGGACCTCGAGCTCGAACAGGCGCTTGATGAGGCCGGGGTGGGTCCGACTGACCACGATCTGGGGGCCCTTCGCGGTACGTCGGACCTCCACGATGTAGGCCTTCACCCGGCGTCCGGGCTCGGCCCGCTCGTAGGAGACCTGCTCCGACTGGGGCATGAGCGCCTCGACGCGGCCCAGGTCCAGCAGCGTGTAGCGCGAGTCGGACTGCTGGATGATGCCGGTGACGATGTCGCCCTCGCGACCTGCGTACTCCTCGTACTTCAGCTCCCGCTCGGCCTCACGGATCTTCTGGGTCATCACCTGCTTGAAGGCCTGCGCGGCGATGCGGCCGAAGCCGTCGGGGGTGACGTCGAACTCCTCGCCGACCGGTTCACCGTCGTCGTCGAGGTTCTGCGCCATCACGCGGAACTCCCCGGTCTCGGGGGTGATCACGACCCAGGCGTACTCGTGTGCGTCCGGCATCTTCTCGTAGGCCGACTGCATCGCGTCCGCGAGCACCGTCAGCAGGGTCTCGACCGAGATTCCCTTGTCGACTGCCAACGCCTGCAGGGCGTCCATCATCTCTGCGTTCATCGGTTCACCTTCATCTCTGGACCTTCGCGCTGTTCGCACCGGGCTTCGGTTGGGGACCCCACTCGAAGCTCGTGCGGGCGCGTTCGACCTGGTCGATCGTGATCGTCTGGGTGCTGCCGTCGTCGGTGCGGAGCCGCACCTGCTCGTCGTCGACGCCGTCGACGACCCCCTCGAATCGCCGCTGCGCTCGTTCGGTTCCGGGATGCTCGGAACCGGGACGATCGGAGCTGGAGGAGGGCCCGGCGTCCGGGAACAACTTCACCTTCACGCGTTCGCCGATGGCGCCACGCCAGTGGTCGGGGGTTCGCAGCGTGCGCTCGAGGCCAGGGCTCGACACCTCGAGCGTGTAGCGCCCGGGGATGGGATCGAGCTCGTCGAGGGCCCGGGAGATCGCACGATTGGCGGATGCGAGCTCGTCGAGGTCGATACCGCCAGATCGTTGCACGGTCACACGAAGGACCCCGCCGTGGAACTCCAGGTCGTAGAGGTGGGCGCCGAGTGCCTCCACCGCCTCGTCGACGACTGGTCGAACCTTGTCGATGACGGACATGTGGGGCACCTCCTTCGGTCGCTGGCCGGGCTGGCGCCCGGATCTCGGCTGGCTGCGTTCGTGGCTGGTTCGTGGTGACGGGTCGGGCTGACGGCGGACAAACGAAAGGCGTGGGCCCCAGCCCACGCCTCATCTGCCCTCTCAGGACCGAATCGTCGAGCATAGGAGTATAGCGCCCCGGGCCTCTCCGGTCAGTACGAACGGCCGATGAACGCGATCGTGCCCGGATGATCCTCGCTCGGCGGGATCCCACCGTCCGCGGTCTGGAGGCAGCGCACCGTGATCGCCGACTGGGCCAGCTTCGCCTCACCCTCAGCACCCATCTCGGACCACGGCAGCCTCGCGAACCCGGTCGCCGCGGCCTCGGCCGCTTCGTCGAGGCTCGACGTCGTGACGATGGCCTCGTCGCGCCGGGCGATGGCGGCCTCGAGCATCGACTTCTGGATGTCTTCGAGCAGGGCGGGGATCGTGGCGTTCAGCTCGCCGAGCGTCGCGGACTGCTTCCCTCCCCCCTCGTCGTCGCGTCGGTCGCGTCGCACGATCGTCGCCGTGCCCGCGTCGAGGTCACGCGGCCCGACCTCGACGCGCACCGGTACGCCCTTCAGCTCCCAGTCGGTCGCCCGACGGCCGAACCCGACCGACACCTGCTCGTCGAGGCGCGCCCGCACGCCCGAGCCGGCGAGGTCGGCGACCAGGTCGCGGGCAGCGGCGCGGACCCGACCGTCGTCGTCATCGCGCACGACGATCACGACCACCTGGGTCGCGGCGATGCGCGGTGGGACCCGCAGTCCGGCGTCGTCGCCGTGGCACATGATCAGCCCGCCCATCATCCGGGTCGACGCACCCCACGAGGTGGTCCAGCACAGCTGCTGGGCGCCGGCGTCGTCGAGGAAGTCCATGTCGAACGCACGCGCGAAGTTCTGGCCGAGCTCGTGGCTCGTGCCCATCTGCAGGGCCTTGCCGTCGCGCATCATCGCCTCACAGGTGAGCGTGTTGATGGCCCCGGCGAAGCGCTCGCTCGTGGTCTTGCGGCCTTGCAGGACCGGGATCGCCAGCTCCTCGACCATGAAGTCCGCATAGACGTCGCGCAGGATCGCCTCCGCGTAGGTCGCGGCGTCGGCCTGGGTGGCGTGTGCCGTGTGACCCTCCTGCCAGAGGAACTCGCTCGTGCGGAGGAACACGCGAGGCCGAAGCTCCCAGCGCACCACGTTCGCCCACTGGTTCAACAGCAGCGGCAGGTCGCGGTAGCTCTGGATCCACTTCGCCATGAACTCACCGATCACCGTCTCCGACGTGGGCCGGACCACGATCGGCTCCTCGAGCTCCTTGCCGCCCGCGACCGTGACCACGGCCAGCTCAGGACTGAAGCCCTCGACGTGCTCGGCCTCGCGGCTCAGGTAGGACTCGGGGATGAACAGGGGGAAGTACGCGTTCTCGGCGCCGGTCGCCTTGATGCGCGCGTCGACTGACGACTGCATGCGTTCCCAGATGGCGTAGGCGTAGGGCCGGATGACCATCGTGCCGCGCACCGGGCCGTTGTCCGCCAGCTCGGCCTTCGTGATGACGTCCTGGTACCAGCGAGGGAAGTCGACACCCTGGGGCGTGAGCACGGGCGGCTTGGCCATGGGCGGCGATGCTACCGGTGGAGCACGGAAGTCCCGGAGCCCGGCGCTAGGTTGCGAGTACCAGAGCGTCACTCCGGGAACCGCACTCAGACAACGAGGTGTTCGAGGAAGGACGACCGGATCCATGGCCCGGATCACCATGCCGCAACTCGGCGAGACCGTCACCGAGGGCACGGTCACGCGCTGGCTCAAGCGTGAGGGCGAGGAGGTCGCTCGCGACGAGCCGCTCCTCGAGGTGTCGACCGACAAGGTCGAGACGGAGATCCCTTCCGCCGATGCGGGCCTGCTCACCCGGATCGTGGTCGCTGAGGGTGAGACCGTGCCGATCGGGGCGGTCCTGGCGGTGATCGGCCACGACGACGGCGCCACCGGCCCGGGCACGGCCGATCGCGACGCCGACGACCACGGCGAGCGAGACCGGCTCGCGTCGGCGGGGGAACCGGCGCCCCGCGCGTTCCGCGTCGCGATGGAGGGTGGACAGGGATCGGTCCACTCCCCCGTCGCGCACCGGGATGGCCCGCGACCGGCTCGCCATCGAGCTGATCCCCGCGCCAACGGTGCGTCGGGCGTGAATCCGCCGGTCGACGTCGGCGAGGTCCGCGAACGGGTGCCGTTCTCGGCGATCCGTCGCCGGACCGCACAGAACCTGACCCGTTCGTTGCACACCGCCGCCCACACCCTGACCGTGGTCTCGGTGGACTACAGCGCCGTCGACCGGGCTCGCGACGACGCCCGGGTGGTCTGGCGACAGCGGCATTCGTTCGGGTTGTCCTATCTGCCGTTCATCGCCCGAGCCGTGTGCCACGGGCTCGCGGCCTTCCCGCGGATGAACGCGGTGGTCGACGGCGACGATCTCGTCGTGGCGACCCACGTCAACCTCGGGATCGCCGTCGATCTCGACTTCGAGGGCCTCATCGTGCCGGTGGTGCGACAGGCAGACCGCCTGCGGCTCGAACCGCTCGCCGTCGCGATCGCCGATCTCGGGGTCCGGGCGCGCGAGCACCACCTCTCGGGTGACGACGTCGCCCGGGGCACCTTCACCCTCACCAACGCGGGTGCGCACGGGACCAACCTCACATCGCCGATCATCGCCTCCCCGCAGGTGGCGATCCTGTCGACCGATGGCGTGTCGATGCAGCCGGCCGCGGTCCGGGGCGACGACGGCGACTGGGGCATCGCGGTCAGGCCGAGGGGCAACCTGTCGCTGGCCTTCGACCACCGCGCCAACGACGGGGCCTACGCATCAGCGTTCCTCGACCACGTCCGCCACGTCATCGAGGGGCGCGACTGGCACCTCGAGCTGGATCCGTCGCCGCCGCCGGGAGCCTGGTCATGACGCGACGCGGAGCGAGCGATGAGCACTGACGACACGGCGGTGGTCACTCCCGATGAGATGGTGGCCGACCTGCGACTCGCCGCGGTCTCGCGAGGTCTCGACGACAAGGAGATCGCGCTGCAGAAGCAGAGTCGGGTGTTCTTCCAGATCTCGGGTGCCGGTCACGAGGCTCTGCTGTTGGGTCTGGCCCGCTCGCTGCGGCCGGGCCACGACTGGTTCTTCCCGTACTACCGCGATCGGGCGCTCATGCTCGGCCTCGGGATCAGTCCCGAGACGATCCTGTTGCAATCGGTCGGCGCTGCGACCGACCCGGCCTCGGGTGGCCGACAGATGCCGTGCCACTGGGGGTTTCCCGATCGCCACGTCGTGAGCCAGTCCTCGGCGACGGGGAGCCAGTGCCTTCCCGCGATCGGCTGCGCCGAGGCGGGCCGATACCTGCTCGCGCACCCCGAGATCGGCGGCGACCACGCGAGCGTTTCGGCGCAGCCCGACGAGGTGACCTACGTGTCGCTGGGCGAGGGCTCCACGTCGCAAGGAGAGTTCTGGGAGTCGCTGAACACCGCGTGTCGATTGCGCCTACCGGTGCTGTACGTCGTCGCCGACAACGGCTGGGCGATCTCGGTTCCCTCGCGCGATCAACAACCCGCGCCCGTCGTCGATCTCGTCCGCGGCTTCCACGGCCTCGAGATGACGCGACTCGACGGAACCGACTACGCCGAGGTCCGCGAGATCGGACAGAAGGCGCTCGACTACCTGCGCGCCGGCGGTGGACCGGTGTTGTTGCACGCAGACGTCACCCGCCCCTACTCGCACTCCGCGGCCGACACCCAGGCCAAGTACCGCGTGCCGGAGGACCTCGAGGCCGAGAAGGCGCGCGACCCGATCGGGCGCATGGCTCAGCTCTGCGTCTCGATGGGGGTGCTGGGCTCGACGGGCGTCGACGCGGTGCTCACCGAGGCGCGCGGCATCGTCGAGGAGGCCGCGGCCGCCGCGCTCGCCGCGCCGCTGCCCGACCCCCGCGACGTGACCCGCCACGTGGTCGCCCTGCCCGAATGGCCGCGCCGCCCGACCGACGCGGACAGTGCCGTCGGCGGAGCCGCCGAACCTGTCGAAACCCCCCGCCGTGCAATCGGCTCAGAGCCGGGCGAGACAATCGGCGCAGAGCCGGCAGAGGGAGCCGAGCCGGTCGCGATGGCCGACGCGATCCGCCGATGCCTCCACGAGCTGATGGCCGGTGATCCTCGGATCCGTGTCTTCGGTGAGGACGTCGCCGACGCTCCCGACGAGCACCTCGAACGCGTCCCCGGCAAGGGCGGCGTGTTCGGCACGACGCTGGGCCTCCAGGCGAGCTTCGGCGAGGACCGCTGCTTCAACACGCCGCTGTCGGAGTCCAACATCGTCGGCCGCGCCATCGGCCAGGCGCTGCGCGGGCTGCGACCGTTCCCCGAGGTCCAGTTCTACGACTACATCTGGACCGCCATGCAGCAGATCAAGACCGAGGCCGCGACGATGCGGTGGCGGTCCAACGGTGGCTTCAGTGTGCCGATGGTGCTGCGCGTGCCCATCGGCGGCTTCCTCACCGGCGGAGCCATCTGGCACAGCCAGTCGGGCGAGTCGATCTTCGCCCACGTCCCCGGGCTGCTCGTGGTCATGCCGTCACGAGCCGCCGACGCGGTCGGGCTCCTGCGCGCCGCGATGCGCTGCGAGGATCCGGTGCTCTTCCTCGAGCACAAGCACCTGTACCGCCAGCACTATGCCCGCGACCCCTACCCGCCGCTCGGCTGGGAGGTGCCCTTCGGCGAAGGCGTCGTCCGCCGACCCGGCGAGGACGTGACGATCGTGACGTGGGGCGCGATGGTGCAGAAGTCGCTCGAGGCTGCCGAACGCGTCGAGGCCGACGGTGGTCCGGCGGCGGAGGTCATCGACCTCCGCACGATCATCCCGTGGGACCGCCAACTGGTGGCCGACTCGGTGGGAGGCACGGGTCGGTTGCTCGTGGTCCACGAGGACATCCGCACGGCGGGGTTCGGCGCGGAGATCGCTGCCTGGGTTGCCGACGAGTGCTTCGACGACCTGGTCGCCCCGATCCGCCGCGTCGCCGCCCTCGACACGCACGTGGGCTACGCCCCGGTGCTCGAGGACGTGATCCTGCCCCAGGTCGCCGACGTCGAGGCCGCCCTCAGATCGTTCTAGTGCCCCCGGGCAACAGAGTTCTCGGGAGCGGATGAGGATGAGCGAGGAAACCGACCGACCTGATGCCGAGCTCCGTCGAGGACTGTGGTTGGCCGATGTCGGAGATGCCGACGACGACGCCTCCGAGCAAGAACTCCTCGCCCCCTTTCTCGGTGTTCGGTTCGTCGGTCCTGTGGTTGGATCGACCAAGCATGGAGCACTACAACCGCGCGACCTCCCGGGCGAAGCCGCACCTGGCCACTGGCGCGTCCGCGGACGCGTCGTTGCCGCGGACCGCGGTCGCGATCAGCGCCGATCGGCACCTTCCGTGACCGTCAGACCCCGTCGTTACGCTGGTCGAGCGCAGCTCGACTGGCTGCTATGAAGCCGGTCCCGGAGAGGCGAGTGAAACGGAGGGGTTCCACCGATGGATCCCCGACATGTCCCATCGGCCGCCTGGCTCGTGACGTCGGCGCCGAGCTCTACCAGGTCGGTTGGCAATGCGCCGCCGCGCAACGCCAGCTCGTGACGCTCGCGGCGCGCGAACGCCGGCGGGGCGACGGCCCGCCCTCGCCCGTTGGCAATCGGATCACGAGACCGACGAGGAGACCGAGCGACGTCACCACCGTGACCACAGCCTGACGTGGCGGACCGACGTCGATGGCATGGTCGTCGGCACGTTCCGGCTACTGCCCGAGCCTGGCCCAGCAGCGCGCCGACGCGCTCGCGGACCTGGCTGGCTCGGGAGGAGGCGCCGTGACGACCGAAGTGGTGCTGCACGTGGGCGGCGACGGGTGCACGCTCGACGACGGCACCCCCATCTCCGGATCGATCGTCGAGCGACTTGTTCCCGAATCGTTCATCTCGGCGGTGATCCACGACGCCGACAGCCGGCCGATCAACGCCTCAGGGCGCCAGCGCCACCCGACCCGCCGCCAACGCCGAGTCGTCAAGGAACGAGACCGCACGTGCGTCGACTGCGACGGCAGCGTCCTGCTCCAGTACGACCACGTCCCCGACTACGACCTCTCCAACCGCACCCTGATCGACGAGCTCGAGCTCCGCTGCGCCCCCTGCCACCAACGCCGCCACCTGTGAGCCTGAGCGCGTTGAAGTGCCCTCAGATCTTTCGGATGAGCTCGACCTTGGCCCCGGCGTCGTTCGCGTCGTCACCCTGCTCGTCGAGGAGCGCCGCGCGGTCGCGTTCCGCCTCGCGTCGGGCCTTCACGGTGTCGGCCCGCGCCAGCGCGGCGTCGGTGCCGTGCTCGACGATGAACTCCGCCCAGTCGACCAACGTCGTGACCATCTCCGCCTCGGGCACGACCGCGATGTTGACGCCCTTGACGAAGAGGTGGCCGCGTCCGCGACCCGCCGCGATGCCGAGGTCGGCGTCTCGAGCCTCGCCCGGTCCGTTGACCACGCAGCCCATCACCGCCACCTGCAGCGGGAGCTCTCGTTCGCCGAAGGCCGCCTGAGCCGCCTCGGCGACGGCGATCACGTCGATCTCGGCGCGGCCGCAGCTCGGGCAGGCGATCAGGTCGACGTTCTTGCGCTCCCGAAGCCCCAGCGCCTCGAGCAGCTGCCGGCCGGCTCGTGCCTCCTCCACCGGGTCCGCCGTGAGCGAGTATCGGATGGTGTCACCGATCCCCTCGGCGAGCAGCGTGGCAATGCCCGCCGTCGCCTTGAGCAGCCCTCCGGGGAGCGGGCCGGCCTCGGTCACTCCGAGGTGCAAGGGGTGATCCGTGGCGTCAGCCAGCTGCCGGTAGGCCTCGATCATGAGCGGGACGTTCGACGCCTTGACCGAGATCTTCACCAGGTCGAAGCCGACCTCATCGAAGTAGGCGAGCTCGCGCATCGCGGATTCGACCATGGCCTCGGGCGTCACCCGACCACCGTGGCGCTCGTAGAGCTCGGGATCGAGCGAGCCGCCGTTCACCCCGATGCGGATCGGGACCCGCCGGTCCCGGCATTCCGAGGCGACCGCCTTGATGTGCTCGGGCTTGCGGATGTTGCCGGGGTTCAGCCGGAGCCCGGCGACGCCCGCCTCGAGCGCGGCGAGCGCCATCCGGTACTGGTGGTGGATGTCGGCGATGATCGGCACCGGTGAGCGCGGCACGATCTGGGCCAGCCCCTCGGCCGCCTCCAGCTCGTTGCAGGTGCAGCGCACGATGTCGCACCCGGCCATCGCGAGGTCGTAGATCTGCTGCAACGTGCCGTCGACGTCGGCCGTCTTGGTCGTGGTCATCGACTGGACCGTGATCGGCGCGCCGCCACCCACGGCGACGTCGCCGACCTCGATGCGGCGGGTCGGGCGACGGGCGAACGAGACCGCGGCGGAGTCCACGATCAGATCTTGATGGGGTCGACGATGTCGAGCGACGCGCCGAGGAGACCGACCGCGACCATCACGGTGATCACGCCCATGGCGAGCGGCATCAACTTGTTGGCGTCCGCGAAGTATCGCTTGCCGTCACCACGAAGGAGCTCGCGGATCTTCTCGTAGGTCCCCACCGCGATGTGTCCGCCGTCGAAAGGCAGCAGCGGGATGAGGTTGATCACGCCGATGACGATGTTGATGGCCGCCAGGAAGGCGAGGAACGAGTCGAACGAGTCGGTCTGGGATCCGAGGCCGACGATCCCGATGATCGAGACGGGACGGTTCTCCTGGGAGGCCTGGTACTCGGCGCGGGTGTTCGCCGCCGAGGTCGGCTCGTCGGGCTCGGCCGGCTCGGTCTCACCCCGGAACAACTTCGAGCCGAACTCGCCGAGGTTCGCCGGGTTGAACAGCTTGCCGATGCCGCCGATCGCCGCACCCGCGGTCCGGCCGAACATGACCCCGGTCTCGCGGACCGCGGCCAGGGGTCCGAGGCGCTGCGGGGGCTCGTCGTGCCCGACGCCGAGGAAGCCGGTCGGGCCGACGACCTGGACGTCCCGGCCCAGGGCGACGGTGGCGTCGAGCGGGCGACCCTCACGTTCGATGCCGAGGTTGACCGTGCCACCCTCGCCGTCGTCGAGCGCGGCGGTGAGCTCACCGAGACCGTCGATCTCGCCGCCGTTGACGGTGCGGACGACGTCACCGTTGTGGACGCCCGCCTCCGCCTGGATCGAGTCGGGGGCGATGGAGTTCAGCGTCACGACCCCGTCGTACTCGCCGAGGGACATGTCCTCGCCCACCGTGCCGATGACCAGTGATCGCGACCCCAGCCGCGTGGCGAGGGTGATCTCCTCCCCGTCGCGCACGACGACGAGATCGACCTCCTCGCCGGGATGCTTCCGCACCTCCTCGGCCATCTCCGAGTGGGTCGAGACGTCGACACCGTCGACCGAGAGGATCTTGTCGCCGGCCTGGATGCCGGCCAGCACCGCCGCGCTGCCCGGTGATGCCGCGTCGACCACCCAGTCGGTCTCGGAGCGCTGGCCCCAAACGCTGAAGAGGGCCACGAACAAGACGATCGCCAGGAGGAAGTGCATGCCCGATCCCGCAGCAGCCACCAACATCCGTTGCCGGTACGGCTTCTGGCGGTAGGTACGCGGCTCGTCGACGGGATCGACCTCGTCGAGGTTCGTCATGCCGATGATCCGCACATAAGCCACCGCAGGGACGACCTTGATGCCGTACTCGACCTCACCTCGCCGGAACGACCAGATCCGCGGGCCCATCCCGATGAAGAACTCGGTGACCTTCATGTCGGAGTGACGGGCCGCCAGGAAGTGGCCCAGCTCGTGCAGGAAGATCACGATCGCGATCGCCAGGATCACCAGCAGCACGCGGAAGTTCCAGAAGCCGACGGCGGTGAGGACGGCAAGCATCGCGACCAGCCGCAATGGGTTGACGCCAGGCTCTTCCTCGGGCGGCGGCGGTCCTACGGCATCCGGCGCGGGCCGGTCGAGGACGGGGTCGGGACTTCTCATCAGTTGGCTCCGGTCGCGGCGTGCTGGGCCGCCCCATCAGTGTGAGGGCTGTCGAGGTGAAAGCGGTCGAGGATCTGGGTCGTATGACGTCGGGAAGCGGCGTCCGCGGCGAGCACCGCGTCGACGGACCCCGCCGGGGTTCCGTCCCAGGCGTCGAGCGCCCGGGCTGCGATCTCGGCGATCGACGCCCAGGCGATGCGGCCGGCCAGGAACGCCTCGACCGCCACCTCGTTGGCGGCCGACAGCCACGCGGGGGCGGTGCCTCCGGCACGCCCGGCATCGAACGCGAGACCCAGGCATCGGAACGCATCGCGATCGGGTGGCTCGAAGTCGAGCGACATGGCCGTGGAGAAGTCGAGGCGGCCGAAGCCGGTTCGGTGACGCTCCGGATGCCGGAGTGCGTAGGCGATCGGCAGGCGCATGTCCGGCAGCGACAGCTGGGCGATCGTCGCGCCGTCGGTGAAGGTCGCCATGGAGTGCACGATCGACTGGGGATGGACCACGACCTCGATCGAGTCGTAGTCGACCCCGAACAGCTCGTGGGCCTCGATGACCTCGAGGCCCTTGTTCATCAGCGTGGACGAGTCGATCGTGATCTTCGGGCCCATCGACCACGTGGGATGGGCCAGCGCATCGTCGATCGTGACGTGGCGGAGCTCGTCGGCGCTGCGCCCTCGGAACGGCCCACCGCTGGCGGTCAGCACGATCGAGTCGAGGTACCGGGCGCCCTCTCCGGCGCGCAGGCACTGGTGGATCGCGCAGTGCTCACTGTCGACGGGGACGATCTCCGCTCCCGGGATCTCGCGCAGCGGCTGGGTGACCGGGCCCGCCGCGATGAGCGACTCCTTGTTCGCGAGCGCCAGGCGTCGACCTGACCCGAGCGCGGACAACGTGACCGGCAGCCCGGCGAACCCCACGACCGCGTTCACGACCACGTCGCCGGTCGCGGCCAGGGCGGCGAGGGCGTCGGGCCCCGCCTCCAGCTCGACCCCGGCGGGCAGGTGCTCCTTGAGCTCCGCGGCGGCGGACGGGTCAGAGAGCGCCACCACGGCGGGCCGGAACTCGCGGGCCTGTGCCACCACGGCCTCGACGTCACGGTGCGCGGCGAGCGCGACGATCTGGAAGTCATCCGGTGCCGACCGGACCACGTCGAGCGTTTGAGTCCCGATCGATCCGGTCGAGCCCAGCAGAGCGACCGACGTCGTCACAGGCTGAAGGCTACCGCCGCGCCGTGGTGGCGCCGCGGGCACTCCTGAGAGCCGGCTCTCAGAAGACGAAACCTTCCTTGGTGCTCACCTCGAGGAGGTGAGAGATGAACCACGACATCGGCAGCACGAACAACAACGCGTCGAAGCGGTCGAGCACCCCGCCGTGGGCCGGGAGGATCGTGCCCATGTCCTTCACGCCGAGGTCACGTTTGACCATCGACTGGGACAGGTCGCCGAACGGGGCGACGATCGCGCAGAAGAGGCAGAAGGCGAACGCCTTTGCGGCGTTGTCGCCGAGCGGAGCGATGCCCGGCAGGAACTTCAACACGATGAATGGCACGAACAGCGCGACGAAGAACCCGCCGATGAGACCTTCCTGGGTCTTGTTCGGGCTGACGTCACTGAGTGGTGTGCGGCCGAAGTACTTCCCGATGAAGAAGCCGCCCACGTCGTAGCTGACGCTCACCAGCACGGCTCCGAACAGGATCCCGATGCCGGGGTTGGACTCCATCCCGAGCCCGAGCCGCTCCTCGGCGGCGCGGGGGACCCCCAAGGTGAGCGTGGCGAAAGAGCCGAGCCCTCCGATCCAGGCGATGCCGAGCAGGCTGACCCCGAGGTCGGTCACGATGCCGTTACCGGGGCTGACCCACAGGTACCAGATGAACAGCGTCATCACGGTGACGCCACCCACGACCGGATATGCGAGCCCGGGGTTGAACAGCGGCGCGACCGCAAGCGACCCGACAGCGACCAGCCCCAGCAGGGTGGCCGGGTTGTAGCCCACTGAGCGAACCACTCCGAAGAACTCCGCCGAGGCCGCGATCATGACCACCGCGATCAGGATCGTGGTGGGGACCGCCCCGATCACGAAGCACAGCAGGCCCACGGCGGCGAGCCCGACGCCCACGGCCACGGCGACCGGGACGTTGCGCGACGCGGCGGAGGTGTCATCGTCGCCGCCGTCGCCGTCGCCGCCACCGCGTCGGCGCTTGCCTCTCGAGGCCTGGCGTCGGGTGGCCGGCAGGACCTCGTCGTCGTCGCCGTAGCCGCTCGACTCGTCGAGGTCGGACCCGAGGTCGAAGAAATCGTCGCCGCCGGCGTCCGGGTCGTCGAGTGCGCCCAGCCGAGGACCGTCGTCGATCAGGTCCGAGAAGTCCGGGTCATCGAAGCTCTGGTCCTGATCGCGCCATCGCGGCATCGACGACAGCCCCGACCAACTGTCGGACGCGTCGTCGGACTCGCCGACCACGACGCGGGGAACCTGACCCGTCGGCGGATCGGAGTAGTGCGGCAGCTCGAAGGATTCGTCGAGCGTCTCATCGGCGCCGGCGTCGGGGACCTCGACGCCCTCGGGGGGCTCGTCGCCGATGCGGACCACGGGCACGGCACCGAACGACGAGGGGTCACGGGCCTCGATCGGGCTCGGGAAGCGCAGGACCGGACGCTCGTCGTCGCTCAGCTCGCCGAAGTCCTCGTCGCGTTGGGGTGGGCGCGATTCGCCGCGACCAACCGCCTCGGAGGCCTCCTGGGCCCCGATGATCCGCACTCCGCCCGTGGTCGACACGTCGCGGGTTTCCGTCTCTGGTTCCGGGCCGGCTTCCGGGCCTGACTCGGAGCGCGCTTCGGTCTCGTCGTCCTCCCGCTCCGGCGGTTCATCTGTTTCCATCTGTGGCGCTCCTGGGTCGGCGCTCGTCGCGAGCCGATCAGCCTTCCATCAGCTCGCGGATCTTGTGATCGAGCGCGGCGTCGATTTCGGCCTCGAATCGCTTGGTCAGTTTGTCCAGCGCTTCCTCCGCACGTCGCAGGTCGTCCTCGGAGATCTCACCGTCTTTCTGGAAGGCCTCGAGGTCCTTGCGGGCGTCGCGTCGCGTCCCGCGCACGCCGGTGCGTCCGTCCTCCGCCTTGCTCTTGACCATGCGGACGAAATCCTTGCGACGTTCCTCGGTCAGTGGTGGGAACGCGAGTCGGATCGCCGCACCATCGTTCGACGGGTTCAGGCCGAGGTTCGCGTCACGGATCGACTTCTCGATGGCGGTGATCGAGCCCTTGTCGAACGGCGAGATCACCAGCAGCCGGGCCTCGGGGATCGAGAAGCTCGCGAGCTGCTGGAGCGGCACGGTCGCGCCGTAGTACTCGACCGGCAACTTCTCGACGAGCCCCGAGTTGGCGCGACCGGTGCGCACCCCGCCGAACTCGGCCCGCGTGTGGTCGAGGGCTTTGGCCATGCGATCCTCCGCGTCTTCGCGAACGGCATCGATCAGTTCGTCAGACATTCTGTGCCTCTGAAGGACCAGCCTCTGAAAGGCGGGCCTCTGGACTCGTTCGTACGTGCACCGCTCCCGATGCTGCCACAGCAGCAGCCGCGATCGTTGCCATCGAGGCCCTGGCCTTGAACGCTGCACCGGGCGATGGCGGCCCAACGCGGGTCAACTCAGGAGACCAGGGTCCCCACGGTGTCCCCGGCGAGGATGCGAGCGATCAGCCCGTCACCCATCAGATCGAACACGACGATCGGCAGGTCGTTGTCCATGCACAACGTGATCGCGGTCGAGTCCATCACCTTGAGACCG
>DATEEV010000407.1:0-6915 GCA_035281005.1 Microthrixaceae bacterium
CGGGAGTTCGTAGCAGGCTCGGTTTTCGGCAGCACGACCAGGCCGGTCGCCGCGACAGGCCCGCCCCCTCGGAGCGTGCTGCGGTACATCACCCTGAACGCGGTGGTGGACGGCCCGGCAGGGCTCGGGTACACGGGCGCCGCGCGGAGCACCTGGCCCGGCGTCGTACCGCTGAGGTCGGTCGGCGGCACGTAGAACGCGTTCAGACCGCACAGGTAGAGCACTCCCTGGGCCTGCAACGCGGTCGCGACCGCGACCGGATTGCCCGGCCCGGTGCGGTCGGCGGCCCGGACCGTATTCGTGAAGTTGCCGAGGCTCGATGCACACATGTCCTCGGCTGCCGCAGGAGTCTGCGTCCCTCCGAGGGTCGCCAGGCCGGCGGCGAACATCGCGAACGCGATGAGTGCAGAGCGCCGTCGACGGCGATTCGGTGTCCCGCGACTGCGCCGCGTCCCACCTCGAAGATTGATCCTCACCCGTGTCATTCCTTCTCCTCGTTCCCTTTGGATGCGCGCGAGGTGCGCGCGCGGATCGATCGACGCGTGACCTGATCGATCGACGGTCGAGCGATCCGAGCGTCAGCCTGGGGGAGGAAGAGGGACCCGACAATGGGGGACCACCCCCGCTCGACGACACCGGCTCGAGACACCGCCCGACGGTGGTGCCGGCGATCAGCGGAGGTGGCGGCCCAGGGCGTCGTGGGTGAAGCTCATCAGGTGGTCGAGCGGCGCGGTGGGGTCCACGAGCGGCGGCTCCACCACCTGGACCGCTGCGATCACGTTGCCGTCGCGGGCGATCACCGCAGAGTCCATGTAGCCCTCGATCACCTGGGACGGACGACGCCAGCTGTTGATCTCGTCGTAGCCGCCAGGCTCGATGGCGAGCTCGTCATGGTCGATCGACGCCTCCGCGAGGTCCTCGGGACCTCCGATCGGCGGCCGACCACGCTGTTGGGGCATCCCCCGACAATCGCCGGGATCGGCTCCGAGCTCGAGCGACATGCCGGTGAAGTACGCGTGCGCGTCGACCGCCGACGCGAACGTCTTGATCGACACCATCGTGCGGGCGGTGTGCCAGGTGCGGTGAATCGCGCCGGTTCCCCTGAACTCCCAGCCGAAGAAGGTCTCGCAGGCAGGGCTCTTGCGATTGTTGACGAAGTAGTAGGAGAAGCGGGCCGGAACGCGGTCGATCCCCGGCGGGTTCGAGTCGGTCGGCGGGGGTGAGTTCCAATCGGTCGGGAGGAACGCGAGGGCGACTTCGTCGAGGACGTCGCGGATCTCGGGCGTGGTGTCCTCACCGCCGTCGTAGAGCACTGGTTGGATCAGTCCGGCAGGCCCCGAGGGATTCGGTGAACGAGGCGTCGTGGTGACCGGCCGGTCGCGCCCGGCATTCGTCGTGGTCGGCTGGTTGCTCGCCGCGGTCGTGCCGACGGCGCCGACGAGTCCGGTCGCGATCCCGGCCACCAGTACCACCGCCAGCGACGCCAACGCCGTCACGCGGAGACGGCTCACACGCGGCTCGAGGGGCCGGCGGACAGCGAGCTCGCTGGTCGTGTCGAACCCGTAGTCATCGCAGATGGATTCGAGCCGCGTCGCGACGGCCTCCGCAGACCGAGGCCGTCCCGCGGGGTCCTTGGTGAGCAGCTCGTCGAGCAGGACGATCAGGTCCGCAGGGACGTCGTCGCGGTCGACCGTGGGGGCAGGCAGCTGTCGAGCAGCTCTCATCTGCCCGAACACGGTGCCCACGGACCCGAACGGAGCCTCGCCGGTGAGCATCGCGTAGAGAGTGGCGCCCGCCGAGTACAGATCGCTTTCGGCCGTGGCCTCCGAGCCCTCGATCACCTCTGGCGCCACGTATGCGGGGCTCACCCATGCGCCCGCCAGCGTCGCTTCGCCCGACAGGCCGACGGCGGCGATGCCGAAGTCGCCCAGCATGGCGCGGCCCGAGTCGTCGAAGAGGATGTTGGACGGTTTGACGTCTCGATGGACGATCGACGCCTCGTGAGCGGCCCGGAGCGCATCGATGAGCTGGGTCATGAGCCGGAGCGAGTCGGCGACCGCGAGCGGGCCCTTCGTCCGGAGTCGGTCGGCGAGCGTGCCACGCGCGTAGTAGTTGGTGACGAGGAAGGGGCGGTGGTCGCGGGTGAGCCCATGATCGAGCATCGGCACCACGTGGGGGTGGCCGCTCAACCTCGCCAGCGCCGCGGTCTCGCGCTCGAAGCTGTCCCGCGCCACGACCTCGTCGAGGTCGATGTCGAAGACCTTGATCGCGACGGGCCGCTTGCCTCGTCGACCGAGGTGGATCGAGCCGAGCCCGCCCCGACTGAGCCGTCGTTCTACTCGGTAGCCCTTGATGCGCAGACGGTCAGCCACGCATGGTCTCCAGGTCCCGATCGGTGATGGTGCCGGTGGAGAGCGCGAGCTCGGCGAGCGCAGTTCGAAAGTTCCTCACCTGAGCTCGCGGGAGCCCGTCGTTCGCTTCGCGGAGGCCGAACAGCTGGGCGCAGTACGCCAGCCGGCGCTCGACCGCCTTCGCCGTCACGGGGCGTCGCTCGGTGCCGGTGAGATTGACGACTCGCGCGATCTCGCCATAGCTCGGGGCATCGGCGGAGCCGCGGTGCTCCAGGTGCATGTGGCACAGGCCGACCAGGACCCGGAAATAGCCGGAGGTCCGGTCGATGCGGAACGCGGGCATCGTCCTGTCGCCTCGCGCTGGTTGAGGTGCGGCGTCCGGACAGTGTCGCGGCGAGGTGTCGATCGCAGTGAACCCGAACACACAATCGCCCAGGGGAACCTCGACACGGGTGCGTTGCCAGGGGATCCGCCGCTCGGCGCCGGGCTCGATGCGATCTGACCCCGGCCCCTCGAGGTCGCGGACTTCGAGGTGGAGCCAGCGGCCGGTGTTGCGGAGCGTCCATCCGTCGTCGACGACGTCGATCAACCCCGCCCGGCGATGCAACCGAGGGTCGTCGCCCAGGTCGAGGTCCGCCGACGCGCCGGATCGCCCGAACGCGAGGGTCTGTCCAGGCGCGAGCGCTCTCTCGTCGTCGCCCACCTTGATGATCAATGCCCCATCCATGCGCCACCCCAGCTCATCGATGCCCGCACCGCGCGAACGGCCAGACTAGTCGACCGGTGCCCGGACCGACCGAACGCGGGCGCCGGCTCGGTTGAGCCTCCAGAAGCCGCTCATAGACTGCCGCGTCGCGTCGTGGGGCGCGTCGAGACGGGGGAAGCGAATGGACCAGTTCGAGGGCAAGGTCGCGGTCGTCACGGGTGCCGCGTCCGGGATCGGCGAGGCGCTCGCCCGGGCGTTCGCGGCGGAGGGCATGCGGGTCGTGCTCGGCGATGTCGAGGCCGACCCGCTGGCTGCGGTGGTCGACGACCTCGCGGGCTCCGGCGCCGAGGTCATCGGCGTTCCGGTCGACGTGTCGAACTTCGACCAGGTCGACGCGCTCGGCGCTGCCGCGGTCGAGCGGTTCGGCGGGTTGCACGTGGCGTGCAACAACGCGGGGGTGTCCGCCGGGGGGTTGTCGTGGGAGCTCGACGACGCCACGTGGGACTGGGTGCTCGGCGTCAACCTCCGCGGTGTGATCCACGGCCTGCGTGCCTTCGTGCCGCGGATCGTCGCCTCGGGCGGCGGTCACATCGTGAACACCGCCTCGATGGCCGGGCTGACGTCCCCGCCGTTCATGTCGCCGTACAACGTCGCCAAGCACGGCGTCGTCACGCTGTCGGAGTCGCTGTACCAGGAGCTGCAGATGACCCATCCCGAGGTCGGCGTCACCGTGCTGTGCCCCGGTTGGGTCCGCACCCGGATCCACGAGGCCGAGCGCAACCGTCCGGGCGGGCCGCTCGAGCCGGTGGTGCCGGAGGGCGTCGCGATGGATCCGTCCGCCATGCGCTCCGTCATCGCCGGCCTCATCGAGTCGGGGCTGGAGCCGTCCGAGGTCGCCGGGATGGCGATCCAGGCGATCCGCGACCACCGCTTCTACGTGCTCACCCACGACGGGTGGCAGGAGATGGCGCGGTCGCGCATGCAACGCATCGTCGACGGCGTGAACCCCGAGCTCTCGCTGCCCTCGAGCGCAACCTGAGGCCGTCCAGCAGCGTCGTACCTCGTTCGTATGGTTCGACCATGTTGTTGCCGCGATCGTGCCCGGCGTGTCGGCGGATCGGGCCGGCACCGTGCGACGGGTGCCTCCTCGCACTCGAGCCGGCGCCGGTCGTGGCGCCACCGCCCGGGATCGATGCGTGCGTCGCGCTGTTCGCGTACTCGGGGGTCGGCGCCACGCTCGTGCGCCGATTGAAGTACGCCAACCACCGCGACGCGATGTGCGCGCTCACCGCCGCGCTGGCCCTGGCCGTCGACGAGGTGGTGTCGACCGACGCGGACCCGATCGGGGTCGTGACGTGGGTCCCGACCACCGCTCGGCGCGAACGGGCCCGGGGCTACGACCAGGCGAGGCTGGTGGCGGCGGGGGTCGCCCGGCACCTCGGCCTGCGGGCCCGCTCGACCCTGGCCCGCGATGGGGATCGCTCCCAGACGGGCTCGGACCGGGTCGAGCGCCTGGTCGGCCCCCCGATGCGGCCCCGCAGGCCCCTGGCCGGCACCGTCGTGCTGGTTGACGACGTCAGGACCACCGGTGCCTCGCTCGCGACCGCGGCCGCCGCACTGCGCTCGGCCGGCGCCTCCAGCGTGTTCGGCGCCACCCTCGCGATCACCCCTTCGCGACGAGCGGGCTGAGCGTTGTTTGAATCCCGGGCCAGCCTTCGCACTACGGTCGAAGTCAGGGTGCTCGCTGGGGGCACCAACTGCAACTGGGTGGGACAACGTGAGCAGGCAGTTAGTGCGTCGGGTCGTGGTCGTGGCGGTGTCGGTTGCGGTGGTCGCGTCGGTCGGAGGTGCGGCACCGAGCGGCGCCGACTCGGGCTCGGGCGGCACGTATCAGCCGGATGAGATCAACAAGGTCCGGGTGCCGGACGGGTCAGGGGGGTGGACCGAGAAGGACTGCAGCGTGTTCCCGATCGACAACGTGTGGCACTCATTGGTCGGTGACCTGGATCCCATCGTCGATCTCGCGGCGCCGAGTTGGGGAACGGCCTCGGATCTGGTGCTGCACCCTCGTTTCGCGGAGGCGAGCGATTATTTCGACCAGAACCTTCAGCGCCTGCCCGCCAATGGCGGGCACGGCGTGAACGTGATCTCGTCGGACGAGCCCGACCGCCGGTTCCTCATCAACAGGGATCTCGAGCACACGACCGAGTGGAACCAGCGGACCCCGGTGCTGTGGACCTTCGATTACTTCGTGCGCCACGAGGCCCCGCCGCTCAGCTCGCTGAAGTGGCAGGACATGGCGTGGGGCGTCCCGTTCATGAACGCGCCCGACAACCACATGTACTTCATCGACGTGCACGCGAACCGTGATGCGTTCGACAAGGGCGCCAGCTGTGTCGGCTACGAGTACATCGGGTTCAACCCGACGGTGTCGGGTGGTGGCACCTACAAGGTCGACCACGGCATCGCGTTCGACTTGGGCCGGAACACCCGCCGGCTGTCCGCTGAGCTCGCATCTGATGCCAGCTACCCGTTGCCGATCTCGTTCGGTGCGGGGTACGCAAACCAGGTGCGGAAGGTGAGGAACACCAAATCCGCGCAGGGCGGAAGCGGGCTGTCTGGTCTGGCCGGCATGATCCGAGTCGACGAGGTGTTCGCCAACTCGACCCCAGGCGACGAGACCGTCCGTACGACGGGCGGGATCGACCACGCCCTCGGTGCGGTGCTCCCACAGTCCCTGATCCGTAGCAAGGCGAATGGCGCGTTCGGCCTCGACGCATGGACCTGGCCGGCGACCGACAGCGACGGTTTGGCGACCGACAGCGGCGTCCCGATGGGATCGAGGCTGCGGCTCAAGGCCAGCGAGTGCGTGAACCTCGCAACCACGTTCGAGGAAGAGCCCCAGGCGCAGATCATCGCCCGGGCGATGTGTGACCACGGCGTGATCGTCGTCGATTCCTCGAGGTTGTTTGGTCTGTACGGCGAGATGAGCGACAAGTGGGACAGCGCTCAGCTGGGGGCCCTCAACGCGTTCAACCTCAGCGACTTCGAGATCGTCGACGCCACACCGATGCGCCAGGTCACCGGCGGTCAGGATTGCAGGACCAACTGGAGCGACCTCGTGCCAGCTGCGACGCCCAAGCCGTGCAATCAAACCAACTGGCTCGCAGTGAAGTGACGATCGGCGGCCGAGGCCGCCAGTCCGGGGCGGCTCGATCCGGTCACCGCTGAGCCGCTCCCGCCTTCTCGGAGCCTCCTCGAACCGTCCAGAAATGGACGGTTGAGGGGGCGACCTCGACCAACGAGACGGGTATTGTCAGAGGCCCCAGCGAGGCTCAGGGCCAATCACGCGGAACTCCTCGTTGACGACGCGGGAGAGTGCCAGGTGACCGCTCCCGACGGCTCGAGCGAGCACGCCCGAATCGACAGCTACGAGGATCAGGGCCAGTTCGACGCGGCGAAGCAGTTCGTGACCGACAGCGGGTTCGGCACGGAGTCGGTCGTGGTGTGCGATCTGTGGTCGGTCGGGCTCGACACCGCCGAGACGGCGAACGCGCTTGCCTCGGCGTTGGGGTGCACCACGGGAATGTGAGCGGCGACGAGCTCACCAGTTCAGCGAGTAGTCGATGTCGGGCTGGATCTGCGGGTGTCAGAACGAGGCCGGACGCAACCCTCGGTCGGACCTGTCAGGTCGGTATGTGCGTCGGGCCCACGCCGCCGCCGCCGGACTTGCCGAGCATGTCCGAGCCCCAGCAGAACACCGCGCCGTCGTGGCGCCGGGCGCACGAGTGGTCGGGACTGAGCGCGGTTTGCATCACTCCCCCGATCCCGTTGCCGCCAACGAGTTGAGGCGACCAC
>DATEEV010000408.1:0-3637 GCA_035281005.1 Microthrixaceae bacterium
TCCAACGAGCCGTTCGTGATGAAGCTCGATCCGTGGTTCGTGGAGCACTGGCTCACCGGTGCCGGCCAGCCGGTGGTCGACCACGACAACGGACGCGACGGCCTGGCCGAGCAGTCCGAGTTCGCGAGCGAGCGCACCACCGAGGTCATGAACTGGCTCAAGTCGATGAAGGACGAGGGCCTGTTGAACGGCGTGCCGGGTATCGACGGCCAGATCAGCCACTACCTGGCGATGGCGACGGGTGGGTCGTCGATGTTGATGGAGACGTCGACCGCGATCACCACGATCAACAGCGTGATCGAGGGGGGCTTCGACCCCGCCGACCTCGGCGCTGACCTCGACCTCCCACCCGACTTCAAGGTGAACATCGACCTCGGGGTCGGGCTCAACCCGGGCATCGACGAGCCGGGCAAGGGCCAGGTCGGCGGCGGCGCGTGGTACATCACCAACACCGGCAGCGACGAGGTGCAGTCGGCCGCATGGGACTTCGTGAAGTTCTTCAACGAGACCGAGAACCAGGTCACCTGGACGATGGAGGGCTCCTACCTGCCGATCGTCGAGTCGGCCAAGGACGATCCGACCCTGCAGGCCGACTGGACGACCACCAACCGCGGCAAGTGGCTCCAGACCGCCTACGACGGCATGTCGTTGCTCGACCCTGACTTCCCCGGGCCGCTGATCGGCCCCTACGCCGACTTCCGCAAATTCGTGCGCAAGGCCATGGAGTCGGTCGTCCAGCAGGGTGGCGAGGTCCCGGCCGCGATCGACCAGGCCGACACCGAGATCACCGCCGCCCTCGAGGACTACGTCGACACGAACTTCTGAGCTCTCTCACGCTGCTCTGCGCAGATCGAACCTGCTCTGCGCAGATCGCCCTGTGCAGAGGGTCAGCAGAGGCCGAGGCGGCGCCCGAGGTCGGACTGGAAATGACCGTCGGGATCGAGGCGGGCCTTGACCTCACGCCACTCGTCGATCCGCGGGTACATCGCCGGCATCAGCTCGGGTCGCACCCGGGAGTCCTTGGCCAGGTAGAGCCGGCCGCCGGCCTCGACGACCACCTCGTCGAGCTCGTCGAGCAGTGACGACAACCCCGGGGTCACCGGCAGGTCGAGGGCGAGGGTCCAGCCGCGCTTGGGGAAGCTGAGCGGCGCGGGCCCTGCCTCGCCGAAGAGCTTCAGGATCGCGAGGAACGACGCGGTGCCCGCCGAGCTGAGGCGTTCGACGGCGAGCTCGATCACGTCGGCTCGCTCGAAGGGCACGACGAACTGCCATTGCAGGAAGCCCCGCGGCCCGTAGATGCGGTTCCAGTCGCGCAGCATGTCGAGCGGGTGGAAGAACTGGCCGATCGACTGCAGCTCGCCCTTCCGACGTTGTGGAGCCTTCCGGTACCACAGCTCGTTGAAGGCCGAGACCGTGAAGTGGTTCAGCAGGCCCGACGGCATCGGCGGCGCCGTGGCGAGCTCGCGGTCGGCGAAGTGCAGGTGGGGTTTGTGCGGAGCGGCCGCCAACTCGTCGACCGTCGCGAACTGGCCCCGGGTCAGCACCGACCGACCCATGTTGCGGCCCTTCGCGACCAGGTCGATCCAGGCCACCGAGTACTCATAGCCGGAGTCGCCCGCGGTCATGAGCGCGAGCACGGCGTCGAGGTCGCCGGCCCGGTTGGTGTCGACACTCAGCCACGAGGTCTCGATCGACTTCAGTTGGATCGTGGCATCGAGGATGACGCCGGTGAGGCCCATGCCCGCCGCGGTCGCCCAGAACACCTCCGGGTCGCGGTCGGGCCGCACGTCGAGCACCGACCCGTCGGCGAGCAGGAGCCGGAATGACTCGACGTGATCACACCACGACCCGGTGCGATGGTGGTTCTTGCCGTGGATGTCCGCGGCGATCGCGCCTCCGATGGTGACGGTCCGGGTACCGGGCGTCACCGGCACGAACCACCCGAGGGGAACCAGCCACCGGATGAGATCGTCGATCGAGGTTCCGGCCCGGGCCGTGACCAACCCGTTGGCGAGGTCGAGCGAGATCAGCCCGTGAGCAGCGGTCCCGTCGACGACCACGCCGCCCGCATTCTGGCCGGCGTCGCCGTAGCTCCGTCCGAGCCCTCGTGCGATGACCCCGTAGCGATCGGCACGCTTGATCGCGGCGGAGGTCGCGTCGAGGTCGTCGAGCTCGACGACCCGGGCGCTCGACGGTGCGGTGTTGCCCCACCCGCTGAACAGCCGCCGCGCCTCGCTCACTGCACGGGACCGGCGATCAGTGGGCATAGACGCTGATCCCGACCAGCACGGCCCACAACAGGCCGATGACCTGCATCTCGCGGTCCTCGGCGAGGAGCTCCTCCGGCGCAGAGCCCTTCCCTTGATCGACGAGCAGGGCATATCGGAGGATCGCGATCACGAACGGCACGATCGACAATTCGAGCCACACGGCGGCCGCGGCGTGGCCGGCGTGGCTGTACTCCCGGGCGCGCTCGACCGCGAACAGGCAGTACGCGATCAGCACCGCACCACTGGAGACGCTCTTCAGGAACCCGAGGTACTGGTCGGTGTACACACCGAGCGTCGGCCGGATCGATGCCGCATCCTCGCCGAGCTCGTTGCGCTCCGCCTGGCGCTTGCAGGTGGCGATGAACAACGCGCCGAAACACGAGATCACGAGGAACCAGTCCGAGATCTCGACCTCGACCGCGAACGCGCCACCGAGCAGTCGGAGGATGAAGCCCGCCGCGAGCCCGACGAGATCGAGCACCGGCCGGTGCTTGAGGAACGTCGAGTACGCCGTCGTCAAGATGACGTAGAGCGCGACGACCAGCCCGAACTGCCAGGTCCTCCAGAGTGCGAAGGTCACGGCGGCGCCGATCAGCACCGCGGCCGTGACGAGTGCGACCGGCACCGGCACGATGCCCGCCGCGATCGGCCGGTTCCGCTTCGTCGGATGCCGCCGGTCGGCCTCGAGGTCGAGCACGTCGTTGATCAGGTAGGTACCGGCCGATGCCGCACTGAAGCAGACGAACGCGAACACCGCGTAGAAGAACGGGAGTCGTTCGGTGAGGACCCCCGCGGCTCCGGGTGCGACGAAGACGAGGACGTTCTTCGCCCACTGCTTGGGCCGCATGGCGCGGATCAACCCGCGGATCAGCGAGGACTGGGTGGGAACGGCGATCTGGTTCGTCATCAGCGGGTTTCCGTGCGTGAGTGTAACGAGGGGTGCTGCGAGGCCATCGATCCTGGGCAGGTCATCCCAGCATCCCCCGGACGCCCATCGCCTCGATCGCGGTAGGCGGGGCCCCGAGCTCGGAGCCCCAGTCACCGGCTCCCCCCGTGACCACCCACGAGAAGGTCTCGGCCCAATCCCCCGCGCCGGACGCGAAGTCGCTCTGCCCGTCGGCCACGAACCAGGACGAGGCGGCACTGCGGCCTCGCAAAACGTGGAACGCGGCACGTTCGGCGGTGTCGAAGTAGGTGACGTCCACGGCGTGACCCAACTCGTGGCCGATCACGTGCGCGACGTCATCGACGCTCTGGCCCGGCCGCACGTAGATCTGGATGAGTCGCTCCCGCGGGTAGGTAGCGCCGCGAAACCCGTTTCGGGGTCCGGGGAACTGCATCCGCCATCCCGGGAGGAGCGCCTGCCA
>DATEEV010000409.1:0-3421 GCA_035281005.1 Microthrixaceae bacterium
AAGAAGGCAACCCGGGAGCTCACCTTCGTGCTCGACGGGCCCGACGGGCTCGAGGTCGTCGCCGGGGTCGACGAGGTCGCGATCCGCGGGGCGCTCGCCGCGGTGCGCCGGCCATGACCAGCCCGGTCCCATCTGTGGCCCCGCCGTATCCTGAGCAGATGGATCGCATGTCGGTGCTCCTGTTGTCGGGGCCGAACCTGAACCTGTTGGGCGAGCGCGAGCCTGAGCACTACGGCACCGCGACGCTCGACGATCATGTGAAAGCGGCCATCGAACGCGCCGACCAGCTCGGCCTCGACGTGGTCCACCATCAGTCGAACCACGAGGGAGCGCTCGTCGACCTGGTGCAGGAGGCTCGCGGCCGCCACGACGCGATCGTGATCAATGCCGCCGCCTTCACCCATTCGTCGTGGGCGTTGCACGATGCCCTCGCGGCCTTCGACGGCCCGATCGTCGAGCTGCACCTCTCGAATCCCGATGCACGGGAGGCGTGGCGTCGCACCTCGGTGATCAGCCCGGTCGCGACCGGAGTGATCTCCGGGTTCCGAGGTGCTGGCTATCGCCTGGCAGTCGACGCCGTCGCCGGACTGCTGAGCACACCGTGAGCGTCCTCCCGACCAAGCCGCTGCCGACCGGCGCCCTGCCCCCGATGATGGTCGGGCCCCGGCTCGACCGGCTGCGAGCGTCCCTGTCCGAAGCCGGATGTGACGCCCTGCTGCTCACGCACCTCACCAACATCCGCTACCTCACCGGGTTCACCGGGAGCGCGGCGTTGCTCCTGGTCTCGGCCGATGACGCTGTGATGGTGACCGATGGCCGATACGGGGAACAGGCCGCCGACCAACTCGGATCGGCAGGTGCCGCGGTGCGGCTCGAGGTGTCGGGCGATGGCCAACGCGAGATCCTCACCGCCGCTGCGGCGGGAGTCGGCATCGTCGGGCTCGAGGCCGAGCACGTGAGCTGGGCGGCGTCGACCCGCTACGGCGAGACCTGGTTCCCCCGCGCCGAGCTCGTGGCCACGAGTGGCGTGGTCGAGGCGCTCCGCCTCGTCAAGGACACCGGTGAGATCGCTCGGATCGCAGCCGCGGCGGCGATCGCCGACGCGGCACTCGACCGTGTACGACCCCGACTCGCCGATGGGCTGTCCGAGCGTGAGTTCGGCCTCGAGCTCGACACCACCATCCGGGAGCTCGGAGCGTCGGGCAACAGCTTCGAGACGATCGTGGCCTCGGGCCCCAACGGCGCCCGGCCCCACCACCGCCCGGGTGATCGCACGATCGGCGAGGGTGACCTCGTCGTGTTGGACTTCGGTGCCAAGGTCGACGGCTACTGCTCCGACATGACCCGCACCATCATGGTGGGCGAGCCCACCGACACCCAGAGCCGGATGCTCGACACGGTGCGCGAGTCGCAGGCGGCGGGCGTGGCCGCGGTGCGGGCGGGCGTCGCCGCGTCGGAGGTCGACGCGGCGTGCCGAGCCGTGATCGACGCCGCGGGGTGGGGCGACGCCTTCACCCACGGCACCGGCCACGGGGTGGGCCTCGACATCCACGAGGCCCCTCGGGTGGCTCGAACCTCGGGTGATACGCTCGCCGCCGGCCACATCGTGACCGTCGAGCCGGGGGTGTACCTGACTCCTCACGGCGGCGTCCGTGTCGAGGACACCGTCGTGGTCACCGACACCGGTTGTGAGCCACTGACCCTGACCCCGAAGGCGACCTCGGTCGCGTGAGCGTGACTCCCTGATGGCACAGATCTCCACCGCCGACTTCAAGACCGGCATGACCCTCAACCTCGATGAAGGGCTCTTCCAGCTGGTCGACTTCCAACACGTGAAGCCAGGCAAGGGCGGCGCGTTCGTCCGCACGACCCTCAAGAACTCGCGGACCGGAGCCGTGATCGAACGTACCTTCCGGGCCGGTGAACGCATGGAGCGCGCCGTGATCGGCAAGCGCGAGATGCAGTACCTGTACCACGACGGCGACAGCTACGTGTTCATGGACACGAGCTCCTACGACCAGCTCCCCGTTGCCCCCACCACCCTCGGCGACGCCACCAACTACCTGATCGAGCAGAACACCGCGATCCTCCTGATGTACGGCGACGAGATCGTCGGAGTCGACCTCCCTGCGTCGGTCGAGCTCACCATCGCCAAGACCGAGCCGGGCGTGCAGGGCGACCGCGTGTCGGGGGCGAAGAAGCCCGCGACGCTCGAGACGGGCCTGGTGGTCAACGTGCCCCTGTTCATCGAGCCGGGCGAGCGCGTCAAGGTCGACACCCGCTCGGGCGACTTCATCTCCCGCGCCTGATGGCATCCGAGCGCCCGGCCCGGGCTCCGGGCGGGCTCGGCGGCGGCCGCCGCGAAGCGCGCGAGCGGGCGCTCCACCTGCTCTACGAGGCCGATCAGCGCTCCTGTCGCGTCGAGGACGTCATCGCGGCGCAGACGATCGCACCTGACGAGTACACCGCCGCCGTGCTCGTCGGAGTGGCCGCGGAGAGGGCGGCGATCGACGCGTCGATCGCCCGCCTCGCGCACGGTTGGACCCTCGAGCGCATGCCGGCCATGGATCGGCTGATCATGGAGATCGCGCTCTACGAGCTCGGGCACCGCCACGACGTTCCCACCGCCGTGGTGCTCAACGAGGCGACCGAGCTGGCCAACACGTACTCGACCGACGACTCGGGCAGGTTCGTCAACGGCGTGCTGGCCACCGCCGCGGTCGAGCTTCGCCCGGACGGTTCGACCGGATCGGGTGATACCGTCGACGACGACCGTTAACGGGGGTCCCGTGAGGCCTCCACGGACGACGAGGTGGCTTCGTGGCCGAACGTGAGCGCAAGGGCTCGCCGCCCTACGGCGGCAGCTTCATCGCCCGGTCACGGGTGATGGACCAGGCGGACCTTCGCCGGGCGATGCGCCGGATGGCGCACGAGGTGATCGAGCGCAACCACGGCCTCGACGGCGTGCAGCTGATCGGGTTGCAGACCGGGGGAGTGCCCCTGGCCCACCAGCTCGGCGCCGAGCTGGCCGACATCGAAGGCACGATGCTCACCGCCGGCACCCTCGACGTGGCCTTCTACCGCGACGACATCGGTCTTCGCCCGGTGCTGCCCGAGGCGGTCACCGACATCCCCTTCGACATCGACGGACGGATCATCGTGCTCGTCGACGACGTGTTGTTCACCGGCCGCACGATCCGCGCCGCGCTCGACGCGCTCGGCGACTACGGCCGGCCCCGCGCGGTCCAGCTCGCTGTGATGATCGATCGTGGACATCGGGAGCTGCCGATCCGACCCGACTACGTCGGCAAGAACCTCCCCACCCGTCGCGACGAGGTCGTCAACGTGCACGAGGACGGCGTCGACCTGGGGGAGATGATGAAGTGAAGCACCTCCTGTCGGTGGCCGACCTCGACCGCTC
>DATEEV010000410.1:0-12767 GCA_035281005.1 Microthrixaceae bacterium
GCCAAGGGCGAGCAGGGCACCCGCCTCGACTGGCTCGCCCAGGCCCTCGACGAGGCGCACACCTCCCTCGCGATCGCGCGCAGCCTGCCCCGCGACAAGCGGCGCCAGGCGCACGAGACCATCGACACGATGTTGACCGACATCGAGGAGGTCCTCTTCGCCAGCCTCCAGCGGCCCTACCTCGACCCGGGGCCGTCGGACTGAGCTGCGCGATCGCGGGAATGCACACCGGCCCGCCGGCGTCGCCCCGCTATCCTCCACGGCGATGAAGTGAGCGCCGGAAACCCATGCCTCGTCCGTCCCACGAACGATCGGGTTCCACCGTGCCGTCCGCTCCTTCCCGTTCCACCTCCTCGTCCGCGACAGCCACGCTGCTGGTCCGCGGACTGACCGTCGAACGGGCGGGCGCGACCGTGCTCGCCGACATCGACCTGACCGTCGCGTCAGGTGATCGCATCGGTGTCGTCGGCCCCAACGGCTCCGGCAAGTCCACGTTGCTCGCCGCCTTGGCGGGCGAGATCGCGCCGAGGTCCGGCACCGTCAGCCGTACGCCGCCCGGGGCCAGCGTCGGGTTGCTCCGCCAGGAGCCGATGACCACCGACGACGCCACCGTGCGGGAGATGCTGGCCCGCCGCACCGGGGTCACGGCCGCGCAGGGCGAGCTCGACGCGGCGACCCGAGCGCTCGCCGACGGATCGCCGGGCGCCGACGATCGTTACGCCCTGGCGCTCGAACGGTGGCTCGCGATCGGCGCCGCCGACCTCGACGCCAGGATCGGCGAGACCTGGCACGAGCTCGGCCTCGCGCCGCGCCTGCTCGATGCTGATCCGTCCCGACTGTCCGGCGGCGAGGCGGCTCGCTCCGCGCTCGCCGCTCTGCTCCTGTCGCGCTTCGACGTGTTGCTGCTCGACGAGCCGACCAACGATCTCGACCTCGACGGCCTCGACCGCCTCCTCGACTTCGTGCTGGGGACGACCGCGCCGATGGTCCTGGTCTCACACGACCGGTGGTTCCTTGATCGCACCGTCACCGACGTCGTCGAGTTGCATGAGGAACATCACACCGCCATCCGCTACGGAGGCGGCTGGGCCGCGTATCTCGACGAACGCGCCACCGCCGCGCGCCATGCGGCCGAGGCCTTCGACACCTACCAGCAGCAGCGTCAGTCGCTGAAGGCGCGTGCCCAGCAGCAGCGCGAGTGGTCGGTCACCGGTGAACGAAAGGCCGCTCGCAACCCGAAGGACAACGACAAGTTCGTCCGTCGCTGGAGCATGGAGTCCTCCGAGCGTCTCGCGTCGAAGGCCAAGGCGACCGAGCGCGCGATGGAGCGACTCAGCCCGGTCGACAAGCCCTGGGAAGGCTGGCGGCTCCACCTGTCGGTGGCCCGCGTCGAACGGAGCGGCGACGACGTCGCGCGGCTCTCCGCTGGCGTCGTCGAACGAGGATCGTTCCGACTGGGCCCCATTGACGTCGAGATCTCCTGGGCGGAGCGGGTCGCGATCGTCGGGCCCAACGGGTCGGGCAAATCGACGCTGCTCGCCGCTCTGCTCGGCCGCCTCCCGCTCGTATCCGGATCGCAGTGGCTCGGGCCGGGCGTGGTGATCGGCGAGCTCGACCAGGCGCGCCGGCAGTTCCTCGACGGTCGGCCATTGATCGACGGCGTGATGGAGGCCACGGCGCTGCGCGCGAGCGAGGCCCGGTCGTTGCTCGCCAAGTTCGGTCTCGGGGCCGACCACGTCGAGCGACGGGCCGACGAGCTGTCGCCCGGCGAACGGACCCGCGTGTCGCTCGCGGTGCTGATGAGCAATGGCTCGAACCTGTTGGTGCTCGACGAGCCCACCAACCACCTCGACCTCCCCGCCATCGAGCAACTCGAGTCGGCGCTCGCCACCTGGGACGGCACGATGCTGCTCGTCACCCACGACCGGCGATTCCTCGAGGCGGTGCACGTCGACCGCACGATCGACCTCACTGCTGACGGCTCGTGAGGGCAGGCCTTCCCTACCGCTGACCCGGGCCTTCCGTTACGTTCCGGAGGGCTATTTGGAGGGAGTACATCGTGGGGATCGCACGGGGTCGTGTGTGGTGCGTGGTGATGGTGGCGATGATCGCCGGCGCGTGTTCGTCGCCGGTGGTGGGGCCGCCGCCGACTGGTCCGCCCGCGTCGGTGGAGATCGGGCCGATCACGGGCGTCGTCGGTGAGGCGTTCCTCCAGTCCCTCGGCGACCTCGCCGGTCCGGGAACGTGGAATCTGACGGGCGGGGCCCTGCCAGCTGGCGTGGCGTTGAGTGCGGCGGGTGTGCTGAGCGGCACCCCGACGGGAACCAGCGGGTTGTGGGCCGCCGACGTTCAGGTCGCGACCGCGACGGGCCCCCAGGCGTTCCACGTGTGGGGGTGGATCTCGCGTCGCCCGCACCACGAGTTCCCCGGCACGGTGCTGGGCGCGGCGGACGCGCCGGTGGCGCTCTTCGGGAGGATGTCGACATCCGATCCGGCCACGTCGTTCACCCACGTGTGGGAGCTCGGCACCGATGGCGTGGTGCGCGACGGCACCGTGATCGACGTGCCGTTCCCGGGGTTGGTGCACCCGGAATTCGGCCAGTACATGGTCCCCGTGCCGGAGCATGCTGCGTTCCGGAGGACGTCGCCCCAGGGCTCCCCATGGCTCATCCTCGACGAAGGTGTCGTAGTGACGCCGGTCCTGCCGGCCCCGCCGGTGTGCACCGTCCGCGTGCACGACGCGACCCAGGGCCCGGTACTGCCACTCCTGGCGACGCTCACGAGCTCCGGTGACGGTGGGTGCCAGGCCATGGTCGGCGACGACACGATCTTCCTGGTGGGATTCATCGGCGGCACCGCCGTCGTCGACGTGTTCGACTTCGACGGGACGCTGCTGCGCTCGGTCCCGCTCCCGCAGGTGATCGAAGTCGGCCAACTCGCCGGCGACGGACGGTCGATCCTCGGCTACCGGCTGCCATCGCCGGGTCCGTACGAGGTGTTCGAGGTCGGCCGGACCGCCGGCGACGACACTGCGACCCCGTTCAATCACATCCTGACGCCCGGGACCTTGCCGACGGCGTGCTACCCGGTGATGCGCCAAGGCGCGTGGAGCGACGACCTGGTCGCCGAGTGCAAGACGCCGATCCAGGGCGGCGCCGTGTACGAGATCAGTGCGGCGATGTTCCAACCCGTGGCCGGAATCCTGACGCCAATCGTCGTCGGGGAGCTCGGCGTCGAACATCTCGTCAGCGGAACCAGTAGTTACGACCCGGCATCCGGGCAGGTGCTGGGCCATGCGTGTTGCATGGACGGTCGGCCGGATCATGCCGTGAGCGTGACCGGCGGCTCCGCCGGAACCACGGCGCGGCCGCTGGTCGCCGTGAACCCCGAGTACCCCGACAGGTTCACACTTTCGGTCGCGTTCTGACCGTCCGCCGCGACGCGGGTGTTGTCCCGCCTGCCAGACTCAGCACATGGCACACGCCGACAGCGTGGTCGACCTGATCGGCGGCACCCCGCTGGTCCCCCTCCGCCCTCGGTCGTCGAACGACGCCCCCGTCTACGCCAAGCTCGAGTTCCTCAATCCCGGCGGCTCGGTGAAGGACCGCATCGCCCTCCGGATGATCGACACGGCCGAGGCATCGGGTGAGCTTCGGCCCGGGGGCGTGATCGTCGAGCCGACCAGCGGCAACACCGGTATCGGCCTGGCGATCGTCGCCCAGCAGCGCGGCTACCGGTGCGTGTTCGTCTGCCCCGACAAGGTCTCCAACGACAAGATCGCGGTGCTGCGGGCCTATGGCGCCGAGGTGGTGGTGTGCCCGACCGCGGTCGACCCCGAGCACCCCGACTCGTACTACTCGACGTCGGACCGCCTCAGCCGGGAACTTCCCGGGGCATGGAAGCCCGACCAGTACTCCAACCCCGAGAACCCGCGCTCCCATGAGCTCGGCACCGGGCCCGAGATCTGGGCCCAGACCGAGGGCGCCATCACCCATTTCGTCGCCGGCATCGGGACCGGCGGCACGATCACCGGCGTCGGCCGGCACCTGAAGGCAATCAGCGAGGGCCGGGTGCAGATCATCGGTGCGGACCCCGTCGGCTCGGTGTACTCGGGCGGTGACGGGCGCCCGTACCTGGTCGAGGGGGTCGGTGAGGACTTCTGGCCCTCGGCCTACGACCCGAGCGTGGTCGACCGGGTGATCGCAGTCAGCGACAAGGACAGCTTCGCGATGACCCGCGCGCTCGCGCGCACCGAGGGACTCCTCGTCGGCGGCTCCTCGGGCATGGCCGTGGTCGCCGCGCACCGGGTGGCGGCCGATGCCGGCCCCGAGGGCATGGTGGTGGTGATCATCCCCGATGGCGGCCGCGGCTACATGTCGAAGATCTTCGACGACCGGTGGATGGCCGACTACGGCTTCCTCGACACCGGCGCCGACGAACGCCGCGTCGGCGACGTGTTGCGCTCCAAGGGCGATGAGTTGCCCGAGCTGGTCCACGTCCACCCCGAGGAGACCGTCGGTTCGGCCATCGAGATCCTCCGGGAGTACGGCGTCTCGCAACTGCCGGTGGTGCGCCACGAGCCCCCGGTGATGGCGGCCGAGGTGGTCGGTTCGGTCGTCGAGCAGGACCTGTTGCGACAGCTCGTGTCGGGTGCCGCGACGCTCGACGCGCTGCTCGGCGACCACATGTCGGCGCCGTTGCCGCTGATCGGCGCCGGCGAACCGTTGTCGGACCTCGTCGCCGAGCTGGAGCGGTGCACCGCGGTGCTGGTCCTCGACGGCGGCCAGCCCCGAGGCGTGCTCACCTCCCAGGACGTGCTCGGCTTCCTCGCGGCGGATGGGCGATGACCGACGAGTCCCTCCCCGGCGAGGCGGAAGCAGCCGAGCTCTGGGGGTTCGAGACCCGCGCCATCCACGCAGGTCAGCCCCACGACCCGACGACCGGCGCCGTGGTCATGCCGATCTACGCCACCTCGACCTTCGCGCAGGACGGCGTCGGCCAGCCTCACGACGGGTGGGAGTACAGCCGCTCGGCCAACCCGACCCGGGCCGCGCTCGAAGCCTGCATCGCCGATCTCGAGCACGGCACGGTCGGCCTGGCGTTCGCGTCCGGTCTCGCCGCGACCGACACCCTCGTGCGGGCGACCTGTGCCCCCGGTGACCACGTCGTCATCCCTCACGACGCCTACGGCGGAACGTTCCGCCTCTTCGCCCGCGTGCTCGAGCGTTGGGGCCTGCGGTGCACGACGGTCGACCTGGCCGACCTCGACGCGCTCGACGCCGCGCTGGCGACGCCGACCCGGCTGGTGTGGTGCGAGACGCCGACCAACCCGCTCCTGCACGTGGCCGACATCGCCGCGGTCGCCCGTCGATCGCGGGCGGCGGGCGCACTGCTCGCGGTCGACAACACCTTCGCGTCGCCCTACCTGCAGACACCGCTCGACCTCGGCGCGGACGTCGTGGTCCACTCGACGACCAAGTACCTCGCCGGCCACTCCGACGTAGTCGGCGGCGCCCTCGTCGCCGCGCACCCGGCGCTGGGCGAGGAGCTGCGCTTCCATCAGAACGCCATGGGTGCGATCGCCGCGCCGTTCGACTCGTGGCTCGTGCTGCGCTCGCTGAAGACGCTGGCGGTGCGCATGGACCGTCACTGCGACAACGCCGAGCGCGTCGTCGAACTGCTCGACGGTCACCCGGCCGTGGCCCAGGTGCACTATCCGGGGCTCGCCTCCTGGCCGGGCCACGAGGTCGCGGCGCGACAGATGCGCCGGTTCGGGGGCATGGTGAGCTTCCGTGCCGCGGGCGGGGCTGGTGCCGCGGTGCGGATCTGCGAGTCGACGCGGCTGTTCACGCTGGCCGAGTCACTCGGCGGGGTGGAATCGCTGATCGAGGTGCCCGCCGCGATGACCCACATGTCGGTCGCGGGCTCCGAGCTCGAGGTCCCCGCCGATCTGGTGCGGTTGTCGGTCGGCATCGAATCGATCGACGACCTGCTCGCCGACCTGGTACTCGCCCTCGACGCCGCGCTTCAGCTAATTGAGGGCGATGAGTGATCGTGGGGAGTCGATGGACCACCTTGCCGAGAACCCGGCTCGAGCCGGGTTGCCCGCCCGGTTGATGAACTATGCGCTGATCCACGATGCGATGGACCGCGACTCCCGTCGCCTGCCCACTGCGGTCGTCGGGCTGCGCACCCGCGGCGATGCCGTGGCCTTGACTCGCTGGCTCGGACGTTTCGAGGCATCGGTGGTGCACCACCACGAGCGTGAGGACGACGTGATCTTCCCGGCACTCCGAGTGCGGGATGCCTCGATCGACACGTCGGGCATGGGCTCCGAGCACCACGAGCTCGACGCCGCCATGCACGAGCTGAGTGACTCCCTCGCCGAGCTCGTGGCGGCCGACGCACCGTCACCCTTCGATGGCGAGATCCTCGAGCGCCCATCGGCCGCCGCTGCAGCGCTGGCCGGGATCATGCGGACGCACCTCCTCGGCGAGGAGGAACTGGTGTTCCCGATCCTGACCGAGCGGTTCAGCGATGACGAGTACGCGGACCTGGAGAAGGAGATCGAGAAGGGCTCATCGCTCTCCGCCGCGGCCTTCGAGCTTCCCTGGGTGCTCGACGAGGCGAACCCTGCCTTCATCACACACCTCGAAGGCCAGTTGCCGTTCCCGTTCCGCCTCGCCAACTCGTGGTTCTGGGCGCGGTCGTACCGGAGGATCGCAGCGCCGCTCCTCGCGGTCAGCGGTTGACCAGAGCGCGCACCGCGGCGTCGGTCGCGGCGTCGGAGGCGAAGAACGACTCGACCGCCAGCTCCGACACGGTCACGTCGAGGGGCGCGCCGAACACCGTCATTGCCGTGAAGAACGACAACACGGTGCCGTCGTCGAGCCGCAACCGGAGTGGCAGCACGACGCTCGGGAGCGAGTCGGGGGGTGCACCGTCGAGCTCGGCCACGTTCGGGTAGCGGGCGACCTCGTCGAGCAGGTCGGCCAGCGCCGCGTCACGGGACACCTCGACCTGGCGACGGATCCGATCGAGCAGGTCCGTGGCGTACTCGTCGAAGTTCTGGATACGGGGCGCGAGGCCGTCGGGGTGCAGGCTCACCCGGACGGCGTTGCCAACGAGGTCCGGGTCGAGGCCCGGCGGCAACAGGTCCAACAGGAGCGCGACCCCGGCGTTGGCGGCAACGATGTTCCAGGCGCGGTCGATGACGAGCGCCGGCATCGGCTCGTGGTTGGCGAGCATCACGTCGATCGCTCGCCGCACGACGGCGAGCTCGGGCTCGTCGAGCGACGACTCGCGGTAGCTCGGCGAGAATCCGGCCGCGAGCAGCAGCGTGTTGCGTTCACGCAGCGGCACGTCGAGGTGCTCGGCCAGATGGAGGACCATCTCGCGGCTCGGCTTCGACTTGCCGGTCTCCACGAAGCTCAGGTGCCGCGACGAGACCCCGGCCTGCGACGCGAGATCGAGCTGGCTCATGCGGCGCCGGCCGCGCCAGTCGCGGAGCATGGCGCCGAGGGACGGCGTGGCGCGGGTCGGGACCGGGCTGGTGGATGTCGAATCGATGGCGACGGAGCTCACCCGGTCGAACGTATCGGGGACCGTCGCACCGGCTCCATGACCTCACAGGTCATGGCCACTCCCCGGCTCGGGGGCGCACGATCGCCACATGAACACCACCACCACTCCCGACCCCGACCGCCTGGCCACCACCGTCAGGAACTACTTCGCTTCGTGGAACGAGACCGACCCGCAGCGGCGGCTCGAGCTCTGCGAGGCCGTCTGGACGGCGCACGGTCACTATCTCGACCCGTTCGCCGACGCCCACGGCGTCGCCGAGATCGACGCCTATCTCGCCGGAATGCAGACCCAGTTCCCCGATCATCGGGTGGAGCGCACCACCTCACTCGACGAGCACCACGGCGTGGTGCGCTTCGGCTGGGCCGGCTTCGCGCCCGACGGCACCGTCGCCTTCGAGGGCATCGACGTCGTGACGGTGGACGCGGAGGGCCGCTTCGGTGACCTCCGTGGCTTCCTCGGCGACCTGGCGCCACTCGACCTCTCCGCCGCCTGACCCCACCGACCGAGGATCGCGCTCTGGTGCACCCACTGTGGTCACCAGAGCGCGATCTCGGGCGTGTCAACGCCGGGCGCGCGGCAGCAGTGCCCCCACCGCCTCGAGCGTGTCGGCCTCGGAGGCCGACTTGTCGTCGCGGTAGCGGCGGACGCGGGCGAAGCGCAGCGCGACGCCTCCCGGGTAGCGGGTCGAGGCCTGCGCGCCGTCGAGCGCGATCTCGACCACCTGCTCGGGTCGGACGAACACGACGTGGCCGTCGCGATGGGTCTCGAGCTCGAGGAAGCGGGCGGTCTGCCACTCGAGGATCGCGTCGGTCATCCCCTTGAAGGTCTTGCCGACCATCACCGGCGTGCCGTCCGGGCCGAGCGCGCCGAGGTGCAGGTTCGACAGCCAGCCCCGACGCCGGCCCGAGCCCCACTCGACCGCCAGCACCACCAGGTCGAGCGTGTGCACCGGCTTCACCTTCCGCCACTCCGCACCACGGCGTCCGGCCGCGTAGGTCGAGCCCAGCGCCTTGACCATCACCCCCTCGTGTCCCGTGGCGAGTGACTCGTCGAGCACCCGCTGGGCCGCGTCGGGGTCCGAGGTCTCGATCGACGGGATCCGGTCGAGGCCGGCGATCGATTCCATCACGCGACGACGCGCCGCGAGGGGCTCGTCGATCAGATCGACACCATCGAGGTGCAACACGTCGAACCACAGCGCCGACAGGGTCCTCGGCGCGACACCCGAGCTGCGCCCGACGCTCGACCGTCCGAAATCCGACATCGAATCCTGGAACGCTACCGGCAGGCCGTCGTCTCCGACTCCGAGCGCCTCGCCGTCGAGGATGATCGACTCCACGTCGAGGCGACGCAGGTCTTCGACCAGCGCCGGGAGTCGTTCGGTGACGTCGTTGAGGTTGCGGGTGAAGAGCCGCACCTCGTCGCCACGACGATGGGCCTGCACTCGGGCGCCGTCGAGCTTCCACTCCACCGACGAGTCGCCGGTCGCGGCGATCGCCTCGGCCACGTCGGTCGCCGTCGACGCCAGCATCGGTTGCACCGCCGTGCCCACCTCGAGGCCCACCGACTCGATCGCGTCGGCCCCGCCGACCAGGGCGAGCTCGGCAGTAAGGGCGAGGTCCCCCGTGAGCATCGCCGCGCGGCGGACCTTTGGTGCCGCGACACCCGAGGCCTTGGACACCGCGTCGGCGACGATGCCCGCCAGCGCGCCCTGGCGGAGCTCGCCGAGGAACAGCCGGCGCACGAAGTCGGCCTCTGCGGGCGTTGCTCTCGCGCCCAGGCCGTCGAGCAGCGCTCGTCGTCGCCCTTGAGAGCCGGGGCCGGTGGTCACCGCGAGCTCGTCGAGGAACCGATCGAAGTCGCCGATCGTCAGCGATGCGTCGGAGGCGCGACCGTCGATCGCGGCGGACGCCCATCCCACTCCGACCTTGCCCTGCCGCGGTGCGCCGGACAGGGCCGCGACCGCCGGCACGATCTCGTCGGCCTCGAGCGAGCCGAGCAGCTCGGCGAGCGCTGCGACCTTGGCAGTGCGGGCGCGGGTCGATGCCACCGCGTCGGACGTGGCGACCAGTTCGGCGAACAGCACGCCGTCGAGTCTGGCCCGTTACTACGCTCGCCGCGGTGCCGACTCATGAGATCGAGATGCGACAGACCGCAAGGGTCGTCGGCAACGCCGACGTGACCTTCGTGGTCCACTCCGACGGTGACAAGCTCGGCGAGCTGCGCATCAGCCGCGGCACGCTCGATTGGTGGCCCGCCCACAGCAAGACCCGCCACGCCAGCCTCACGTGGGAGCAGTTCGCGACGGTGATGGAGGACGCCGCCGACTGACGGCGTCGGGTCGGGTCAGGTGAGCGCCGTCGGCCGGGCGCTACTCGAGCCGAGTCATTTCAGGAGGGCACCGCCGTCGATCGGCAGCGTCACGCCGGTGACGTAGCGGGCCTCGTCCGAGCAGAGCCAGAGGATCGCGTCGGTGACGTCGCCGGCCTCGATCCACGGGATGCCGAGCGGCTGTTGGGGCGTCAGGAACTCGGCCACGTCGTCCATCGTGGGGTTCTCGAGGTCGTGACGCGCGAGGGCCGGGAACACGTCGTTCATGATCATCGGCGTCGCGACCGACGTCGGGTGGACGCTGTTGACCCGGATGTTGTTGGGAGCGAACTCGAGCGCGGCCGATCGCATCAGACCGACCACGCCGTGCTTGGCGGCGTTGTACGCGGCGGCGCCCCAGAATCCCTTGAGACCCGCCGTGGACGATGTGATCACGATCGCTCCGCCCTCGTTCTGCTCGACGAGGGTGCGGCATCCGGCCTTGAGCGTGTGGAAGACACCGGTGAGGTTGACGTCGATCGTCTCCTTCCAGGAGTCACTCGACACGAACTGCACCGGCAACGGCGCGTAGGTGCCGGCGTTGGCCAGGATCACGTCGAGCCTCCCGAACCGCTCGATGCCCGCCTTCACGGCTTCACGCAGCGGTCGGTAGTCGCGGACGTCAGCGACCTCGGGATGCATCGCACCGCCGGCGGCCTCGACGAGTCGCACCGTCTCCGCCAGGTCCTCCTCGGTCGCCATCGGGTACGGCGAGTGCTCGAGGTCCTTGCAGCGGTCGATCCCGATGATGCGGGCGCCTTCCTCGGCGAAGCGCACGGCGTGGGACCGTCCCTGGCCCCGCGCCGCGCCGGTGATCAGCACGACCTTCCCGTCGAAGCGGCTTCTTCCCCCGCGTGATGGCTCTGACATCGGGCCCCCTGCCTGGTCGGTCGGTGCCCGGGGTGGGACGGGCGCTCAGATGTTCGCGCGGCCGTTCGAGCCATCGCGAACCGGCGCGGCGAGGCGCCGATACGAGCGGTCCCACCGGAGGGTGTTCAGCACGAGGAGGGGGAACGGCAGGTCGGCTCGGATGTGCGTGGCGATGTCGGGGTCGGCTTCGTCGAGGATCCAGGGCAGTCCGAAGGTCAACGTCGAGAACTTCAGGCCCTTGCGGAGCTGGAGCTCGATCTCGGCGTGTTCCTCGGCGCTCACGAACTCGAGCATCCGAGGGAACACCGCCGCTTCCTCGCGGTCGAGGTGGTCGGCCATCAGCGTCCGGAGGTCGGTGGCGGCCCGGAGGCTGTGCGCCCGGGCCGCGCCGTTCGCATCGGTGGCGAGCGCGGCCAGCCCGGCGCGCAGCTTCTCCATCGTGTCGTCGAGGATGTGGTGGTCCACCGTCAGCGCCTCGGGATCGAACGACGGGTCGCGCTCGACGAGCAGCGGGAACACGAGGTCGTCCTCGCCGCCGTGGTGGTGGACGATCACTGCCTCGAACCGGTCGAACCAGCGGACGAGGCGGGCGCCCACCGAGGGGTCGCCCGGCACGAGGTGCCCCAGCGTCGACTCGAGACGGGCGCAGTCCCTCGTGATCGCGTCGTGCATCGACGCGTACCCGTAGAGCTGGGGCGACAGGTTCGTGCGGGGGTCGGTCGTCAGGTCCATCGGAGGCTCTCCCTCGGGTAGGAACTCATTTACATAGAGTTCGCTCTATCTGTTAGTGTGGACTCTATGGAAAGCGAGGCACCGGCGTCAACCCCCCGTCGTCGATATGACGCGAGTCGCCGCCAGGACGAGGCTCGGGCACGCCGCCGACGCGTCGGGGAGGTGGCCCACGACCTCTTCCTGTCGCGCGGCTACGGGTCGGTGACGATCCAGGAGATCGCCGACGCCGCCGGCGTGTCGGCGCAGATGATCTATGCGTCGTTCGGTTCCAAGGCCGGGATCCTCGAGTTCGCGGCGAACATCGCGATCGTCGGCGACGACGAGGAGATCGCTCTGGCCGACCGGGCCTCGACCCAGAACCTGTTCCTCATCGACGAGCCTCGGGCCTTCGTTCGGGCCTTCGTCGACGGCCTGGTCGAGCTTCACGAGCGGAGTGCCCGGATCCTGCACCTCGTCCAGACCGTCGCCGGCTCCGATCCCCAGGTCGCAGCGCTCGAAGCGGCGTTCGAGGAGGGACGACGCATCGACGGCCGGCGGGTCCTCGAGGCGCTCCCCGCCGAGGGCCGACGTGACGACGTGGACCTGGAGCGGCTCCGCGAGGGGACCAACCACCTGCTGTCGCCGTCGGGTTACGTGTACCTCGTCGACCAGTACGGGTGGACGCCCGAGCAGTACGGCGTGTGGATGGAGGACCTTCTCCACCACCTGGCCTATGGCCCGCCCCGCGACGGAAAGTGATCTGAGGTCAGACGCGCTCGATGATCGTGGCCGAGCCCATGCCGCCCGCGGCGCACATGGCGACCGCTCCCCACTGGGCGTCGGTGCGGGCCAGTTCGTTGATCATCGTCACGATCATGCGGGCCCCGGTGCAGCCGATCGGGTGGCCGAGCGAGCAGCCGGACCCGTTCACGTTGACGATGGCCGGGTCGAGGCCGAGGATCCGGGTGGACGCGACCGCCATCGATGCGAACGCCTCGTTGATCTCGACCGACTGGAGGTCGGCGAGGGTGACGCCGGCCTTGGCGAGGGCGAGGGGGAGCGCCTTGGTCGGGGCGAGGCCGGTCTCCGCCGGATCGACGCCGGCCGACGCCCAGCCGCGGATCACCGCGAGGGGAGCGAGCCCGTGGGCGTCCGCGTAGTCCCGCGAGCACATCACCAACGCGGCCGCGGCGTCGTTGAGGCCCGACGCGTTGCCGGCCGTGGTGACCGCG
>DATEEV010000411.1:0-6268 GCA_035281005.1 Microthrixaceae bacterium
GATCGCATCGGAGGCGCAACGACGCCCCGATACGTCCTCGGCCCCCCAGGCGTAGGAGCACGGCGGAACATGAACCTCATCCACCACCCTCTGCGGCGTCGAGTCGCGCATGCGGGCCTCGCCACGATGCTCATCGTGTCCGTGCTCGCCCTGGCCGGACTCTCGGGCCCCGCGGCAGGGGCGAACGTGTCACCGGTCGCCGAGCCTGGCGGCGGGCACGTCACCGCGGACGCCCTTCCGACCGTCCAGATGAACGGCGTGGTCTGGGACCAGGAGATCATCGGCAACACCGTCTACGCAGCCGGCGAGTTCACCAGCGCTCGGCCGGCAGGCGCTCCGGTCGGCACCGACGAGACGCCGCGCTTCAACATCCTCGCCTTCGACCTCACCACCGGCGCACTGATCAGCAACTTCGCCCCGAACGTGAACCGCCAGATCAAGGTGATCACCAAATCTCCCGACGGGTCGCGCCTCTACATCGGTGGCGAGTTCACCTCCGTCGACGGCGTCAGCACCTTCCGACTCGCCGCGCTCGACGCGAACACCGGCGCACTCATCCCGTCGTTCGCCCCCACCCTCGACTACCGGGTCAACGACATCGTCGCCACGAGCGACACCGTCTATGCGGCCGGTGCCTTCAACTACGGAGGGCCCGACCGACTCACCCGCTCCAAGCTGGCCGCGTTCTCCGCGTCCAACGGGGATCTCCTGGGCTGGGCGCCCTCCGCCGACGGCGAGGTCTACGGCATCACGCTCGGCCCGGACTCCACGCACATCTTCGCCGGCGGTCGCTTCCAGAACGTCAACGGCACCCCCGCCTACGGGCTCGCCAAGATCGACGCCACCACCGGCGCGCTGGTGCCCTGGGCCACGAACGGCGTCGTGCGCGATGCCGGGGCGAAATCGGCCATCCTCAGCATCTCGACCGACGGCACCTCGATCTTCGGCACCGGCTACCACTTCGGTGGCGGCGGCAACCTCGAGGGGAGCTTCTCGGCCGACCCCGACACCGGCGCGATCAACTGGGTCGAGGACTGCCACGGCGACCACTACGACCACACCGTGATGAACGGCTACGTCTACACCGTCAGCCACTCGCACTACTGCTCGAACATCGGTGGCTACCCGCAGTCGAGCCCCTGGACCACGAACCAACGCCACGCGATGTCCACCACCGCGAACGCGACCGGACTCAACCGTCGAGAGGCGTGGGGCTACGCGAACTGGGAGGGCACCCCGTCACCGTCGCTGACCAACTGGTTCCCCGAGTTCGCTCCCGGCGAGTACACGGGCAAGACCCAGGCCGGGTGGACCGTGGAGAGCAACAGCCAGTACCTGGTGATGGGCGGAGAGTTCCTGCGCGTCAACAACACGCCCCAGCAGGGCCTCGTCCGGTTTGCGGTGAAGCCGCTCGCCCCCGCTGACCAGGGCCCGCGCCTGGGCAGCACGAACTTCCCCGTCAACGTCCAGTCGACCGCCCCTGGCCAGGCCCGGATCACGTTCCCGGCCAACTGGGACCGTGACGACTCGGAGCTGAACTACCGCATCGTGCGCAACAGCGACAATGCCAACCCCGTCTACCAGACGCGCGCCGCGTCGACGTTCTGGGACCAGCCGATGCTCGGCTTCACCGACACCGGCCTCACCCCGGGGCAGACCTACTCGTACCGGGTGTTCGCCACCGACGACGACGGCAACGCCGCGGCCAGCGACCCGACCACCGTCACGATCGCGACCTCGGGCACGCCGAGCGCCTACGCCAACGCGGTGATGGCCGACGGCGCTCGCCTCCACTGGCGGTTCCGTGAACCCGCCGGCTCGACGACCGCGGCCGCCGCGGTCGGCCCCGAGACCGGATCGGCCACCAACGTGAGCTTCGGCGCCACTGGCGCCATCCTCAACGAGGGCGACACCGCCGCGCAGTTCTCGTCATCGTCGACGTCTCGTGTCGTCGACCCGAACGTGATGATCCCCTCGGACAACCTGTCGGTCGAGGCCTGGGTTCGCACCAGCAGCTTCCTCGGCGGCCGCATCATCGGCATGGGCAACGCGACCACCGGAGCCTCGTCGACCTTCGACCGGCTGCTCTACATGACGAACAACGGCCGGGTCATCTTCGGCGCCCGCCAGAACAACCCCGGCGCGGGCCCCAACCTGACCAACACCCGTCAGACCATCGAGAGCCAGTCGGGCCTCAACAACAACCAGTGGCACCACATCGTCGGCACGCTCGGCCCCCAGGGGATGCACCTCTTCGTCGACGGCGTCCGGGTCGCGTCGCGCGGTGACGTCACGCGGGGCCAGGCCTACGAGGTCGGCTACTGGCGTGTCGGTGCCGACGCCCTCAACGGCTGGGCGAGCCGGCCCTCCACGGACTACCTGAGCGGTCAGATCGACGAGCCCGCCGTCTACGAGGCTCAGCTCAGCGCGGCCCAGGTGGCCAACCACTACATCGCCAGCGGCCGCACCCCCGCACTGCCCGCGGCTCCGGCCGACGCCTACGGCGCGGCGGTTCGCAGCGGCGACCCCTACCTGCAGTACCGCCTGGCGGACAGCTCTGGTAGCGCGACCGCGGATTCGGGCCTCAGGTCCAACACCGGCGACTACGTCGGTTCGGTCACCAAGGGCCAATCCGGAGTCATCGCTGGCAACAACTCGGTGAACTTCGGCAACGGCGGCTTCGCCGCCAGCCGGACCGCCCTTTACGCCCCGGCGAACTACTCGGTCGAGGCGTGGGTCAACACCACCTCGGACACCGGTGGCGCGATCGTCGGGTTCGGCAACTCCCGGACCGGCGTGTCGAGCACATCCGATCGCCAGGTCTACATGCGCAACGACGGTCGGATCGCCTTCCGTGTGGCGGGCGGAACCGCGATCGAGTCGATCCAGTCCTTCAACGACGGCGTCTGGCACCACGTGGTGGCGGCCCAAGGACCGGCCGGAATGTCGCTCCATGTCGACGGCACCCTCGTCGGCACGAACGCCCATCTCCTGGCGGGCGCCTACTCGGGCTACTGGAAGGTCGGCACCGAGACGACCGGCGGCGGTTCGTCCAGCGACGCCCTCGCCGGTCGCATCGACGAGGTCGCCGTCTACGAACGAGTGCTCCCGCTCTCGGAGATCATCAACCACCTGACCCTCGGCGGCGGCCAGGTCGCCAACGTCGCTCCCACCGCCTCGTTCAACGCGAGCGCCGTCGAGCTCGACGCGACGCTCGACGGGACCGCATCGTCGGATCCGGATGGATCCATCGTCGCCTACGACTGGGACTTCGGTGACGGCGCGACGACGACCGGGACGAGCCCGACCACGACCCACCACTACGCCTCGGGCGGGACCTACACCGTCACGCTCACGGTCACCGACGACGACGACGCCACGCACACGACCACCCGGTCGGTGACGGCGACCGACCCTCCGCCCAACGTCGCGCCGACCGCGTCGTTCGAGATCGAGGAGGACGGGCTCACGATCGAGTTCGACGCCGCCGACTCGGCAGACAGCGACGGCTCGATCGTCGCCTACGACTGGGACTTCGGTGACGGCACGACGGGTACCGGGGCCACGACCTCGCACACCTACGCCGCCGACGGCATCTACACCGTCACCCTCACCGTCACCGATGACGACGGCGCTCCCGGCGTCCAGACCGACTCCGTGACCGTCGCCGCCCCGACCGGACCTCAGCTGTCGCACTCCGACGCCTTCGAGCGCACCGTCGCCAACGGCTGGGGCCCAGCGGACGAGGGCGGAGCCTGGACCACCACGGGAACGGCCAGCCGGTTCGCGGTCGCCGCGGGAGTGGGCATCCAACGCCTCAACGCCGGGACCACCCTCACCGCGTTCCTGACCGAAGCGGCTCCCGAGCCCGACTCGGTCGTCACGGTGGACACCTCGTGGGACAAGGTCCCCACCGGCGGTGGCATCTACACCTCGCTCGCGGTGCGCCGGATCGGCAACTCCGACTACCGGGTCCGAGTGCGAGCGATGCCCACGTCCTCCACGATCGCTCTCTCGCGGGTCATCGACGGCGTCGAGACCACGCTGAGCTCGGCCAACGTGCCGGGCCTCGCGTACCAGGTCGGCGACGTATGGCGCTTCGAGATCGAGGCCCTGGGCACCGGCCCGACCACCCTCGCCGCCAAGGTGTGGAAGACCACCGAGGCCGAGCCGGCGACGCCGCAGGTCACCGCGTCGGACTCGACCGCCTCGCTCCAGGCGGGCGGCGGCACCGGTGTCGTCTCGTACCTCTCGAGCTCGAGCACCAACGCCCCGGTTGTCGCGTCCTTCGACTCACTGTTGGCGACCGCGCCCGGGTGGACGCCGCCCATCCCCAACGTCGCTCCGAGCGCCTCCTTCACGGGCGTGCCCACCGGATTGCATCTCGCCGTCGACGCGTCGGGCTCGACCGACTCCGACGGGACCGTCGAGGCCTACGACTGGACCTTCGGTGACGGCACCGCCGCCACCGGGGCGACCGCGTCGCACACCTACGCGGCCGCAGGGACCTACGACGTCACCCTCACCGTGACCGACGACGACGACGCCACTGGTGCCGTGACCCACCAGTTCACGGTCGAGGCCCCACCAGTTCCCGACCTCGCCAGCGACACGTTCGAGCGGTCCGCGACGAACGGCTTCGGTACGGCCGACCTCGGCGGAGCCTGGACGGTCGCAGGCGGCGCCACGAACTTCTCGGTGAGCGCAGGCCAGGGTCGCATCCTGCTACCCGCCGCCAGCGTCAGCCGGGCCGCGACCCTCACGACGGTCTCGGTGGCCGATGTGCTCGCGAACGTCGACCTCGCCCTCGACACGGCACCGACCGGCGGTGGCACCTACCTCGGCCTCGCCGTCCGCAAGGTCGGCAACAACGAGTACCGGGCCCGCGTCCGGGTGCAGCCCAGCGCCACCACGATCCAGATCCTCAAGGTCGTCGCCAACGTCGAGACCCAGTTGGCCTCGGTCAGCCTGCCGGGGGTCGTCTACACCCCGGGCAGTGTGCTGCACCTTCAGCTGAAGGCCACGGGGTCGGGCACGACCACGCTCGCCGCCAAGGCCTGGTTCGACTCCGTCGCCGAGCCGGGCGCGCCACAGGTCCAGACCACCGACACCACCCCTGAGCTCCAGGCCGCGGGCGGGGTCGGCGTGCACGCCTACGTGACGGGGTCGACCACGAACGCACCGCTGGTGATGAGCGTCGACAACCTGAAGGTCAAGCCGGCCTGATCGTCGCCGCCGCCACCCACCTCGAACCTCGGCCCGCCGGGCGCCACTGGTGGATCTAGCGTTCCACACCTGCCCCCGACCCGACCCGAGCCCCCATGAACGTCACATCGGAGACCTCGGTCCCGACCGCGGGACGGGTCCTCGTCACGCACCCCAGCGCCGAGCTCTACGGATCCGATCGCGTCCTGCTCGACACCGTCGAGCAGCTCGTGCGCCGCGGTTGGTCGGTCACGACCACGCTGCCGGGCCGGGGGCCGCTGATCGAGCGACTCGAGCAGGCCGGTTCCCGCGTCGTCGTGTGCGACTCGCCGGTCCTGCGGAAGAGCGCGCTGAGGCCGCGCGGCTTGGTCTCCCTCGCCGGGCTGGCGTTTCGCAGCGTCCCTCCCGGCCTCCGACTCCTCCGCTCGACCCGACCCGACGTGGTGTACGTATCCACGGTGACCGTGCCGCTGTGGATGGTGCTCGCCAAGCTGACGCGCCGACCGCTCGTGTGCCACGTCCACGAGGCCGAGACCGGGGCCCATCGAGTGCTGCGCGTCGCCATGGCCCTTCCGCTGCTGATGTGCGACCGGATCGTCGCCAACAGCGCGTTCAGCCGCGACGTGCTGGCCCGGGCTCTGGGGCGGCTGCGAGGCCGGACGGAGGTGGTGTCGAACCCCGTGCCGGGACCCCCGACGCCACTGCCGACGCGTCCGACGCTCGAGGGCGGAGCGCATGTGCTCTACATGGGTCGCCTGTCGCCGAGGAAGGGCCCGCAGTTCGCGGTCGCGGCGGTCGACGAGCTCGTGCGGGCCGGCCGGGACGTCGATCTCGTGCTGCTCGGCTCGGTGTTCGACGGCTACGAGTGGTTCGAGGCCGAGCTGCGCGACGAGATCGCCCGCCGCGACCTGGGGGATCGGGTCGAGCTCCTCGGCTTCCGACCCGACATCTGGCCCGTCGTGGCGGCCGCCGACATCGTCGTGGTGCCGTCGGTCGCCGACGAGCCGTTCGGCAACACCGCGGTCGAGGCCGTGCTCGCCGCGCGGCCGGTCGTGGTCAGCGA
>DATEEV010000412.1:0-2394 GCA_035281005.1 Microthrixaceae bacterium
TCGACGTCCTGCCACGCGGTCGGCGAGCTCGGCAGCACGCGCAGGGACCCCATCTGCACGAAGCGCTCCTGGCCGTCCGCGCGCACCTCCGACACCGTGGCCTGCAGGTCGGCGGGTGCCGATGCCCGGACACGGAGTCGAGCCGTCGCCCCACCCGCGAGGGTCAGGTTCTGGCCGAGCTCCGACGTCGTGAACGTCGCATCGTCGGCGGTGCTCTCGATCCACGCCCGGTTCCCTCCGGAGTAGGCGAAGGTCGACGTCGTGCCGGCAGGGTCGGGGCCATCCGCCATCAGCTCGCCCCCGAGGTCGTAGGTGGTCGCGGCCGCGTCCGACGGGGCGTCCATCTCGAGCGCGACCGCCGAGTCGAACGCATCGTCCGACTCGAGGAGGATGTCGAGCGCCGGCTCCGCCTCGTAGTCCGCGATCGAGACGGGATCCCCGTCGAGGTAGACGTCGAGGAACTCCGCGACACGCGTCCAGACGTCGCCCGAGATGTAAGCGGAATGGCTGCCGTTGGTGCCAACGAAGCGGACCGGGGTGGCGGGATCGAACTCGTCGAGCAGGCCGTACGGACGGCTCCCCACCTGCTCGTCCTGCCACGCGGTGACGAGCATGGTCGGCACCTCGATCGTGCTGACGTCGATGGTGCGGTCCTGCCAGTAGGACGTCGGTCGATCGGGCCAGAGCGCGCGCCACCCGGGCGGCTCGCTCGAGTATTCCGGGAGGCTCGTGAACCGGTCGACCGAGCTCACGTTGAAGCTGCGCAGCGCCTGGTTCCAGCGGCAGGTGGTGCCCGGATCAGCGGGGAGGGCCGGTTCCATGCCCGGCTCTCCGTAGGCGCTCGGGAACTTGTTCGTCGCGTCGCGTCCACCGCCCCACCAGAGTGCAAAGCCGCTGCGGTTGATCCCGCCTCGCCAGAACACATCGTGGAAGAAGTCCGCAGCGACCAGACCGGGCGCGATCGCGTCCAGGCTCGGCGGGCGCATCGCCCCCACCCACAGCTGGCTGAGTCCGAGCCAGGAGGCGCCGGCCATCGCGACGCCGTCCACCCACGACTGCGCCCCGAGCGTCTCGATCACGTCATAGCCGTCAGAGGCCGTGCTGGGTTCCATGACGTCGAACGAGCCGCCCGAACACCCGGTGCCACGCATGTTGACGCCCACGACCGCGTAGCCCTCGGCCAACAGGAGCGAACGCTGCCTCTCCTCCCATTTCTCGGAGGGGTTCAGCGCGGGCCGGTAGCCGGAGTACATCACGACCGCGTCGACCGTCGAGCCTTCGGGGTTCTCCTCCGATCGCAGCGACGCCGCCTCGACCCCGGCGGGCAGGTCGACGCGGTAGTCCAGCAGCGTGCCGTCCCGGACGAGCACGTAGTGATCGGACGTGGGTGGCATCGCACCGTCGGTGAGTGAGAACAGCGTCGACTGCTCCTCGCCGGTGAGCACCGTCACCTCGGTCGACGTACCACCCACCGTCACCGTGTAGCCGGGCCCGGGCTCGATCCCACGCAACAGGTAGGCACCCTCGGCGTTGGTCTGCGCCGACACCGCGATGGCGTTCGGCCCGCCGGCGACCGTGACCGCGGTGGCGGGCGTCGCGTTCACGACGTGCAGTTGCTCGACCCCACCACGGACCTGCAAGGCCGTCGGCCGTGTGGGTGGATCGCAGGCCGTCACCACGGCGGCGAGTACCACCACCGACAGGAACCGGCAGGCATGGGTACGCAGCAGCGAACGGGATCGCACGTCGGAACCTCCCCGATGACCGCAACCCGCCCCCTGCTGGCCGCGGCAGCGAGAACCGTAACCGGTCGGCGCGACCATTGCTTCCTGAACGCCTACAGCTCGAGCTGGTCGACCTCGACGATCAGGCGTTCACGTCTACGGAACGCGGACGCCGGAGGCGGCGCGGGCGATGACGAGGCGTTGGATCTCGGAGGTCCCTTCGAAGATCGTCATGATCTTCGCGTCGCGGTGCCAGCGCTCGACGGGGTACTCGCGGGTGTAGCCGTAGCCGCCGAGGATCTGGATGGCGTCCTCGGTGGCACGCACCGCGACCTCCGAGGCCTTGAGCTTCGACATCGAGCCCTCGCCCTGCTTGAACGGCACACCGTTGCGTCCCATCCACGCCGCGCGCCACACCAGCAGTCGCGCCGCGTCGATCTCCATCGCCATGTCGGCGAGCTTGAAGGCCACGCCCTGCTTCATGATGATCGGCTCACCGAACGCGACGCGCTCCTTCGCGTACTCCAACGAGTACTCGTAGGCGGCGCGCGCGATGCCGACGGCCATCGCGCCGACCGAAGGGCGGGTGGTCTCGAACGTCGCCATGGCCGGCTGCTTGTCACCCTCGCCCGCCTTCTCCTTCTCACGCGCTCGCGCGAGCTTGGAATCG
>DATEEV010000413.1:0-3889 GCA_035281005.1 Microthrixaceae bacterium
AGCTTCTGCGATCAGCTCGACGCGGTCTTCGACCTGACCGACCTGCGGCGGGGGCTGAACCGCGACGACCGCGACGCGGTCGAGGACGCGCTGGTCGAGCTCCAGGAGCTCGAGGACCTCGCGCCCGAGGAGATCGAGGCAGAGGTCACGGCCGTCGTCGACGCGATCGTCGACACGGTGCGCGCGGTCCTCGACGTGGAGGGACCGAACGGTGAGCGCATGCCGGTCGACACGCCCCGGCTGAACGAAGCCCTCGCGAACGTGTCGAGCGACGCTCAGCAGGTCGTCACCTTTGCCGCCGAGAATTGTGGGATCACCACGTCGACCACTCGCCCGAACTCCTGATCATCTGACTCCGTCGAGACCGCAACAGGTGTATCGGGAATGTGAATTGGCACGGTGAGTGGTAGCCGGAGACTATCGCCCATGTGACCCTTGTGTTACGGTCCGATGACGGGTGGATACCCCCCGATCTGTCGGCATCCCCGCCGTGTCCGCCCGAGCTGGAGGAATCGATGTCACGAGCAACTTCCCCGAGTGCCGATCGACACACCGCGGCCCAACGGCGCCGGTCCTCCCGTCGAGCACTCTGCGTGGTGCTCGCGATCCTCGCCACCGCAACCGTCATGACGGGATGCGACCCCGAGCACAAGCCGCTCGAGAACTGGTACTACGTCAACAAGGAGCGGACGAGCCGCGGCCTCAAGCCCCTGGGGTACGACGGGCAGCTCGCGGCCAAGGCCAGGGGCTGGGCCGAGGTCCTCGCCAGCCGCGGTGCCCTCGCGCACTCCACGCTGACCGACGGCGTCTCGCCGGGTTGGCGGACCCTCGGCGAGAACGTCGGCTACGGCGGAAGTGTGCTGGCCGTGCACGGCGGCTTCCTCAACTCACGCGATCATCGCGAGGTGATGCTCGGCCGGGCCTACCAGACGATGGGTGTCGGCGTGGTCGAACGCGGGGGCACGACCTGGGTCGTCGAGGTCTACAAGGGCTGACGCTGGCCAGCCGAGGAGCGGAGGCGTAGAAGCCCGAGGCAGCCGAGGGCGAACCTGAGCCGAAGCGACGAGGCCATCACGTACTAGTGGATCTCGCCCCGACGCACGATGACCTTGTCGATGATCCCGTAGTCCTTGGCCTGCTCAGCGGTGAACCATCGGTCGCGGTCGGAGTCCTTGATGATCTGGTCGACCGTCTGACCGGTGTGGTGCGCGATGCGCTCCGAGAGCATCTGCTTGATGTACACCATCTGCTCGGCCTGGATCTTGATGTCGGCCGCCTGACCCTGGAAGCCCCCAGAGGGCTGATGCATCATGATCCGGGCGCTCGGCAGGGCGTAGCGCTTGCCGACGGCGCCGGCGCACAAGAGGAACTGACCCATCGACGCGCTGAGGCCCATGCAGATGGTGCCGACGTCAGGGCCGATGAAGTTCATCGTGTCGTAGATGGCGAGGCCGGCGGTCACCGAGCCACCGGGCGAGTTGATGTAGAGCCAGATGTCCTTGTTCGAGTCCTCACCTTCGAGGTAGAGGAGCTGAGCCGAGATCAGGTTGGCGACCGTGTCGTTGACCTCGGAGCCGAGGATCACGATGCGGTTCTTGAGGAGGCGCTGGTAGACGTCGCTCGTGGGGTCGGCCATCCCCGAGCCCTGCGCGAGCGGAGCGGTCGCCAGGAGATCAGGGGTCAGGAGATCAGAGACCATCGGGGGGACTGCGGGCACGGGCGCCATTGCTCTCCTTCGAAGACGCTGGGTCGGCGGACCACGCTACCGGCTCGCCACGCGGGTCCGGCGCTGCCCATCCGGTGCAGCGGTACCGTGGACGCTTGCCCGCGGACGTGGCGGAACTGGCAGACGCACCGGGTTTAGGTCCCGGCGCCTTCGGGCTTGGGGGTTCGAGTCCCCCCGTCCGCACAACTCGCACGGCGTTCGGCGCCTGCATGATGTGGGGTGTACCGTCCGTGAGGGCTCGGGCGAGGGGGAGAGATCCATGGGGAAGCACGGGAAAATGACGGGCGGCTCGGTCGCGCTCAGCGCGGCGGGCGGGATGGTGCTCGCGGCATGTGCGCCGACGGCGCCGCCGACCACCCATTACATCTGCTCCGACAAGTAGACGACGCGGGCATGAGCCCGATGCTCCCCTCAGCCACGAAGCGCCTCGAGGCGCTCGTCGCTGACGGGCTCTTCGCGGTCGGCGCCCAGCTCTGGGTGAGCCACCGGGGCGACGAGATCTGCGATCACGCCGTCGGTGACGCCGTCGCGGGACCGATGACCCCGGCGACCGTCCACAACTGCTACTGCATGGGCAGGCCGTTGACGGGTCTCGCCATCGGCTCGCTGTGGGCCGACGGCCAGCTCGACCCGACTCGACCGATCTCGACCCTGGGCCTTCCTGAATGGGCGGTTCCGCCGTTCGAGTGCTCGACACTCGACGTGTTGGATCACCAGGTCGGCCTCGATGGCCTGCCCGCGATGGAGTACCGCATCACACCGGCGCCGGCCCGGACCGACCTCGTAAGGGTGCGACTCGCGAACGCGAAACCCCGGCCCGCCTACAGCGAGATCCTCGGCGGGATCGTGCTCGAGGAGGTCATCCGCGCCGCGACGGGCTGCGACTCGGTGGCCGACGAGCTGCGACGATCCGTGCTCGAGCCACTCGGCGTCGAGCGGATCGCCCTCGACGCCCCGGCCGCCCGGCACCTGGCGGCCGAGGGGTCGGTCTCCGTGCCCATCGGGGGCCTGCCGACACGGCAGATCCCGTTGCTCTACGAGCTGCTCGATTCGTCGTTCACCGATCTTCGTCCGGCGTTCGGTGTGTTGTGCTCCGCCCGCGACATCGGTCGCGCCCTCGAGGGCATTCGCGGAGCGCTCACCGCGGACCCTGCATTGCCCCACTCGGGCCCCCCCGTGCTCCGTCGCGACATGCTCGAACGGCTCATCGCTCCGCGCCACCCCGCCTTCGACGACGCGAGGGTGATGCGCACGATGAACGTTGCCGGCGGCTTCATGGTGGACGCCCGCGTCAACGAGCTCGGCCGCCATGCCTCCCCGCGGTCCTACGGGCACCACGGCGGCATGGCCCCCGCCGTCACCTTCACCGACCTCGACCACGATCTGACGGTGTCGATCTACCTCAACGGCGCGGAGGTCGGCCCACCGACTGCTCGCCTCGAGTGCCTCACGATCGTCGATGACGTCTACCGGGACCTGGGCCTGACATGACCAACGCCTCCGATGTGGTGGTCACCACCGGGAATGCGCCTCGGCTGCACCTCTCCTCCGCGCCGGATCGCGGGACCGACCTGCTCGGCATCCCCGTCGACGGACTCGTCCGCCTACCGCCGGTGCCCACCGACCTGGCGTTCCGGATCCATCTGATCGCGACCGACTGCCCGTACGGTCCGGTTTACATCGAGATCCTGGTGTGCGGCGACGGGACGATCACGAGCGGCTCGTGGAACGCCGACCTTGGCGCGACGGACCACGAACCGATGTCGATCGCCGGCGCCTATCCGATGCTGATGGGCTGGCTCCACGACAAGGTCATCCTCGGCCACCTGCTGTGGGCGGGAGCCGAGGTGAAAGGAGATCTCATCGACTACGCGGCGGTCGACGGGATCGTGTCCGCACCGGCGGGCCCGCGGCCCGAAGCCGCGCTCGTCGACGCGGTGATGGCCGGTTGCATCGCGGCCGCGACGACCGGACGGGACTCAACCCGAACAACCCTGACTCGATGGGACTGAAGGCCCTCAATCCGACGCGATCACCACGGTGTCGATGATCTTGTCGTGCCACGCCTGGTGGCGGCCGTCCCAGATCGCCCACGCGAAGCCCAGGCCGCAGATCAGCGGCGACAGCAACGTGCGGAGCAGCAATCGGCCCCAGGCGCGAGCG
>DATEEV010000414.1:0-4961 GCA_035281005.1 Microthrixaceae bacterium
CGGGTGGCGCCCGACCCGCCGCCGTGTCGCGCCCGACCGGTCGGGCCGAGCCGGCTCAGGCGTCGGACGGGCTGTCGATGGGCGCGGGCGGCGCCGGGTCGGTGTCGCGCCTCGATCGGCTCGTGCCGGACGACCCGGCAGCCTCGTCCGATGGCGACGACGGTGACGAGGACGACGCGTCCCGGGCGGAGCGGCGCGACGCCCCCGACGTGGGGAGCGCCGGTGAGTCGACGCCCCGGCCGTGGGTCAGGTTCTCACCCGTCTCGGGGTCGAAGAGGTGCATCCGCGTCGGGTCGAACCACAGCTCGGCCTCGGCGCCGGTCTTCACCCGGCTCTCGGCGTCGAGCGTCACCACCAGCTGGGTGCGGATCTGCTCGCTGTCGAGCTCGGTGGCCAGCTCCTCGAGCGGGCGCTTCACCTCGTCGGGGGCCTCGAAGGGGATGTAGGCGTACTGCTCGCTGCCGAGCCACTCGATCACGTCGATCTCGGCCGTGAACTCGACACCCTCACCGCGGCGCTCGTCGTCGAGCAGCGTGGCGTCCTCGAAGTGCTCGGGCCGGATGCCGGCGATGAGGATCTTCCGATCGCCCACCTGGCCCGCCACCTCGTCGGTCAGCTCGATGTCCCCGATCGGCAGCGACAGCTTGCCGCCCTCGACCGACGCCGGCATGAAGTTCATCGGCGGTGAGCCGATGAACCCGGCGACGAACAGGTTCACCGGCTGCTCGTACAGCTCGCGCGGCGAGTCGACCTGCTGCAGCAGGCCCTTGCGCAGCACGGCGACGCGGTCGCCCAGCGTCATGGCCTCGCTCTGGTCGTGGGTGACGTAGACCGTCGTGATCTCGAGCGCGTCCTGGATGCGTGAGATCTCGGTGCGCATCTGCCCGCGCAGCTTGGCGTCGAGGTTCGAGAGCGGCTCGTCGAACAGGTAGGCGTCGGCGTCGCGCACCAGGGCCCGGCCCATGGCCACCCGCTGGCGCTGGCCGCCCGACAGCTGCGACGGCTTGCGACCGAGGAACTCGGTGAGCTCGAGCATCCGGGCCGACCGCTGCACGCGCTCGTCGACCTCCTTGTCGTCGACCTTCTTGAGCCGCAGCGGGAAGGCGATGTTCTCGTACACGCTCAGATGGGGGTAGAGCGCGTAGTTCTGGAAGACCATGGCCAGGTTGCGGTCGCGGGGCGCCTTGTCGTTCACGCGCGCGTCGCCGATGGACAGGTCGCCCGACGTGATGTCCTCGAGCCCGGCGATCATCCGCAGGACCGTCGACTTCCCGCAGCCCGACGGGCCCACGAGGATGACGAACTCGCCGTCGGCGATCTCGAGGTTGACGTCGTCCACCGCCGGGGACGTCGCACCGGGGTAGGTCTTCTCGATGTGCTCGAGGCGGATGCTGGCCATGGTGCGCTCCTGTGACGTCTGTGGCGGCGGGGGCTAGCCCTTGACCGCGCCGGAGGTGAGGCCGGCGACGATCTTGCGCTGGAAGATCAGCACCAGCGCGATGACGGGGATGGTGACGACGACGGCGGCGGCCGAGATGGCCGCCGTCGGCTGCTGGAAGAACGACTCGCCCGTGAAGAAGGCCAGGGCTGCCGGCACCGGGCGGGAGGCGTCGGTGGCGGTCAGCGAGATGCCGAACACGAAGTCGTTCCAGGCGAAGAAGAAGGTCAGGATGGCGGCGGTGAACACGCCGGGGGCGGCCAGCGGCACGATGACCTTGCGGAACGCCTGCCACGGCGTGGCCCCGTCGACCTGGGCGGCCTGCTCCATCTCCCAGGGGATCTCGCGGAAGAAGGCGGACAGCGTCCAGATCGACAGCGGCAGCGTGAACGACATGTAGGGGATGATCAGCCCGATCCACGTGTCGTAGATCCCGAGGCTCCGCCACATGTCGAACAGCGGGCCGACCAGCGCCACCGTCGGGAACATGGCGATGGCCAGCGCGGTGGTCAGCACCAGCTTCTTGCCCTTGAACTGCAGGCGGGCGATGGCGTAGGCGGCGAGGGTCGCCAGGGACACCGAGATCACGGTGGCGATCAGCGAGATGCCGACCGAGTTCCGCAGCGCGCTGGTGAACAGGCTGGTGTCGAAGACGGTGCTGTAGTTGTCCCACGACCACTCGGACGGGAAGAACTTCTGGTTGTTGATGTCGTCGCCCTTCTTGAACGACAGCGACACGATCCACACCACCGGCAGCAGCGTGTAGACGAGGATGGCCACCCCGGCGATGGCCCACAGCAGCTTCTTGCGGGTCGAGTGCACGGCGGACCCCCTAGTCCCCTCGGACCTGCGACAGGTCGGTGCGGAACCCCTTCACGAAGATGAAGGCGATCAGCGCCACGCTCAGGAACAGCAGCACGGACAGCGCCGACCCGAGCCCCAGGGCGGTGCGGGTGATCGTCTGTCGGTAGGTCAGGAACGACACGCTCTCGGTCTTCTCCGCGCCGTTCGTCATGATGAAGATCGTGTCGAAGATGCGGTAGGCGTCGAGCGTGCGGAACAGCAGCGCCACCATGATCGCCGCCTTCATGTTCGGCACCGTGACCCGGAAGAAGCGCTGCCGCGTGGTGGCGCCGTCGACCTTGGCCGCCTCCTGCAGGTCCTCGGGCACCTGGGCCAGGCCGGCCAGCAGCAGCAGCGAGATGAACGGCGTGGTCTTCCACACCTCGGCGAGGATGATGACGGCCAGCGCCGACCACCGGTCCGAGAACCAGGCCTTGTCGCCGAGCCCGAACCACTGGTTCACGAAGCCCGAGTCGAGGGCGAACGCGTACTGCCAGGCGTAGGCGGCGACGACGGTGATGATCCCGTAGGGGATGAGGATCGCGGTGCGCACCGTGCGCCGCCCGAACACGATGCGGTGCATCACGAGGGCGAAGGCGAACCCGATCACCAGCTCGACCGCCACGGTGACCACCGTGATGAACAGCGTGGTGAAGACCGTCTGCCACCACAGGCCGTCGGTGAGGACCACCCCGTAGTTGCGCAGGCCCACGAACTCGCGGGCGTCGGGATCGGTCAGCCGGTAGCTGAACAGCGACAGGTAGACGGCCCGGCCGAGCGGGTAGGCGGTCACGAGCAGCATGACCGCCACGGCCGGCGCCACGAGGTACCAGCCCAGGCGCTGCTCGCCCCGGGCCCGGTCGCTCAGTCCGGCGCGGCTCCGCTCGGGCGGCGAGGACCGGGCGTCGGCCGGGGTGTCAGCGGTGATGGTGGACATGCCCTCGTCACCTCACAGGAGCTGGCGGTCCTGCAGCACGTTGACGATGAGGTCGTCGGCGTTCTGCGGTGTGGAGTCGGGGTTCACCGAGGCCGGCGGGTGGAACTCGCGGACCGTCGCCGCGCTGATGTCGGGGTAGTACGGGCTCTGGGGCCGCGGCGTGGCCTGGTCGATCGATGTGCGGATGAGGTCGGCCATCGGGAACTTCTCGACGATCTCGGGGTCGTCGAACACGGCGGAGCGTGCCGCCGGGTTGCCCTCGGCGAGCATGTAGGCCTTCTGGTTGGCCTCGCTGGTGATGCAGGTCACCGCCTCGACGGCGACGTCCTCGTACTTCGTGAATTCGCCGATGCCGATGTTGATGCCACCCAGCGGCGGTGCGCTCTCGGTGCCGTCGTCGACCCGGGGGACGCGGGCCCAGCCGATGTCGTCGACCACGGCCTGGTCGAGCGAGCCGTCTTCGACCGCCGCCAGCATCGCTCCGTAGACGTACGGCCAGTTGATCATGAACCCGCCGGTGTCGGATTGGAACGCCGCCCGGGCGTCCTCCTCGATGGCGGTCGACAGGCCCGGGGCCGCAACGTCGCGACCGACCCGGCGGATGATCTCGGCGGCGGCGCGGCCCGCGTCGGTGTCGAGCGTCGGCGTGGCGTCCTTGCCGGCCGCGGGGTCCTGGAGGATCTCGCCGCCCGCCGAGGCGACCAGCGAGTTGATCCACACCATGTAGCCCTCGTAGCGGGCGCCGGTGACGTCGACCGTCGTGCTCGTGTCCTCGGCCGCCGTGATGATCTGGTCCCACGTGACCGGCTGGTTCTCGGGGTCGAGCCCGGCCTGCTCGGCAACCGACTTGCGGTACCAGAGCAGCTGGGTGTTGGCCCAGAACGGGGCGGCGACCAGCTCGTCGTTCCACGTCGAGGTGGTGACGGCACCGTCGAGCACGTCCTCGGTCAGCGGCGCGACCTCGTCGTCGGTGAACGGGCGCAGGAAGCCGGCCTCGGCGAACTCGGGCACGAAGACCGGGTCGAGGCTCATCAGGTCGATCGAGTCGTCGTTGGCCGCCAGACGGCGCACCAGCTGCTCGCGCTGGCTGTCGGCGTCGGCCGGCAGCTCGGAGATCTCGATCCGGTACTGGCCGTCACTCGCCTCGGTGCACTGGTTCGCCAGGTCCTCCTGGCCCCCGTTGTCGGGGTTCGTGTACCAGGTCAGCGTGGGACTGGCACTGCCCGAGGCGCCGCCGCAGGCGATGATGCCGCTGCCGACCACCATGGCCATCGCCAGCGGGAGGGCGCGGTGCCGTCGGGCGCGCTGTCCGATTCGCCTGGGCCGCCCGCCATGGGGTGCGACTTCAGGCACGATCTCCTCCTCGGAGCCTCGCTCTCAGCAACCGTACCGTGACACGGAGTCACTTCATACCCACCCTGTGTGAGCGGAACACACGATCAGTCCGCGGGGAGACGCACGGTCGCGACGACCGCCCGATGGTCGCTGCCGGCGATCGGGTGCACGTCCACCGACCGCACGGCGGTGTCCTCGTCGACCAGCACGTGGTCGATGGCGAGCGGCGGCGTGAACGGGAACCGCCAGGTCATGACCCATCCGCGGCCCACGGCGCCCGCGGCGTCGACGTAGCCGTCGTCGAGCAGCTCGCGCATGGTCGGCTGGTCGACGGTGGCGTTGAAGTCGCCGATCACGAGGTGGACCCGCGGGTCGTCGGGTGACTCGCCGGCGCGGCGCGGCCCGTCG
>DATEEV010000415.1:0-4281 GCA_035281005.1 Microthrixaceae bacterium
CCGGCGGTCGCCATCACCACCACGCAGCGATGACCGTCCGCCGAGAGGCGGGCGATCGTGCCTCCGGTGAAGATCGCCTCGTCGTCGGGATGGGCGTGGAAGAAGACGAACGTCGCCATGTCGATCAGACCGGCTCGTCGCCGCGGAGCGTGACCCGCTGGATCACCCGGTGCTGATCTCCGAAGTCGGCGACGACCGAGTGCTGGGTCGCACGGTTGTCCCAGAACCCGAGGTCACCGGCCTGCCAGTGGTACCGCACGGTGAACTCCGGGCGGACCGAGTGGGCGAACAGGAACTCGAGCAGGGCCTCGCTCTCGCGGGGCGCGAGCTGGTCGATGCGCTCGGTGAAGCCCGGGTTGACGAAGATGCTCTTTCGGCCGGATTCGGGATGCGTCCGCACGACCGGATGGCGCACCGGAACGAGCTCGCGGTATTGCTCGCCCTCCCATTCACCTCCACCGTCACCGCGCTGGCGCAGGTAGGCGCCGAACTGACGTTGGCCGCTGTGGGTCGCGGTGAGGCCCTCGAGCAGCGCCTTGAACTGTTCGCTCAAGGCTTCGTACGCGGCTTCCTGGTTGGAGAACAGCGTGTCGCCGCCAGCCGGCGGGATGACCACCGCGTTGAGGATCGAGCCGAGGGGCGGACGCTCGACGAACGTGACGTCGGTGTGCCACGAGTTCGGGTCGTAGTTCGGGTTGCTCGAGCCGAGGGCCAGCGTTCGCGCCAGCGTGTAGTCGATCTCGAACACCTCAGGGTGATCCGGGAGACCGGGCAGGACCGGGTGGGCCGAGGTGGGATCGCCGAAGCTGCGAGCGAGCGCGATGTGCTCGGCCGGGCTCAGGTGCTGACCGGGGAAGAAGATCACCTTGTGCTCGACGAGCAACGCTCGCAACGCGGTCACGAGGTTCGGATCAGGGGGGACCCGGAGGTCGACGCCGCGGATCTCGGCGCCGATGCGACCCGACAAGGAGCGCACCTCCAGATCGGTGCTGATCGCGGTGGTTCCTGCGTGGGGGGTGTCGAGGACGGTCATGATGGGGGTTCGCTTTCGGTGCGGGCGTCGGTTGTCGTTAAATCCGACTTAGTAGGTCATATTTGTTGAGTATGGCGCGACCGCGCCGCACAGACAAGCCCTCTCCCGCGATTTCGCCGGCCGAACGGGTCAGCTCACTCAGGCCGTTGACGGCCGACGGCGTCGCCTCGGGCGTGGCCCCGACGCTGCCTCAGGGGCTTGCCCATCGCGCTCGGGATTCCGGCGCTTCGAAGGGGTCGGCGAAGTAGAAGTCGCTCTGGACGGCCATGCCGTCGGCGAATTCCACGATGCCGATGATGTGAACCGGACCCTCGCCGTATTCGACGACCCCTTGGGCCACCCAGACCTGAGGTCCGCCGCGGATCCTTCGCCAGGTGATGTCGGGTGGTCCAGGCACTTCCCGGTACATCGCCATGATGTTCGCTCGACCGACGAACTCCTCATCGGATTGTGGTCGCCGATCCACGGCGTCGTCGGCGACGATGGACTCGACGGTGTCCAGATCCCAACGCGCCCACGCGGCGAAGAGCGTACGGGCGGCCTCGAAGCTGGCTTGCTCAGTCACGGCTCACCTCCTACAGCGACCCTGGTCGGCGATATTGCCACTGTCGTGAAGGACCAGGAGCCTGCCACCAGGCGACGATGTAGTCGAAGGCCCGATTGGTGATCGCCATCGGTTGCCAGATCCGAACGCGGAAGCACGTTCCTGGCGGCAGGTACGGGCTGGTGAACACCTCCGAGGCCTCGTCGACGAACAGCGTGCGTCAGCGAGCGCGTGAGCCAGCGTGCGTCAGCGAACAGTGACCGGTAGGTCCGTATCTGCCTCGGCCCACCGGCCCCGGCCGGCGCGCTTCGCGGCGTACATCGCCTCGTCCGCGCAGCACAGCAGTTCCTCGGGGCTGAGCGATCCCGGTCGGCGACGGGCGATGCCGATGCTGGCGCTGACGGCCGCGTCGAGGCGGCCGATCTCGGTCAGGTCAGCGGGAGGGAGGTCGAGTGAACCGAGGAGGCGCTGCGCGATGCTCACCGGCACCCGGTCGCTCGCGATCGGGTCCACCAGCACGACGAACTCGTCGCCCCCCAAGCGCGCGATGGTCTCGCCACCGCGCAGGCACGCGCGAAGGCGATCTGCCGCGCGGATGAGCAGCTCGTCACCGAGCACGTGACCGAGGGTGTCGTTGATCTCCTTGAAGCCGTCGAGGTCGACGAAGAGCAGTGCCACCTCGAGCCGCTCACGGTCAGCGCGGGCGCACGAGCGGCCGAGCGCATCGAGGAACGCGGCGCGGTTCAGCAACCCGGTGAGCGGGTCGTGCATGGCGTCGTGACGGAGTCGTTCCTCCAGCTCGCGTTGGGTGGTGATGTCGTGGAGGTTCAACACGACGTCACCGGGCACCCCGCCCGCTGGGTTGGTGAAGGTCACCACGGCGAGCCGATCCGATCCATCGCGGTGACGGAGTCGCACCTCGAGCGTGTGCGACGAGTCCGAGACGCCGCACATGTCCGACAACAGCTCGGCCAGGCGGGCCGGCTCCGACGGATGCAGCAGCGTCGCAATGCCGCGACCCTCGACCTCGACCGGCTCGTAGCCGAGCATCGATCGGATCGCCGGGCTCACCGACCGAACGATGCTGCCGTCGCCAATGACGCCGATCATGTCGGTGGCGTGGCGCATCAGCGACTCGTAGTGCTGACCTCGTACGCGCAGCTCGCCTTCGGCAGCCTCGCGGGCCCGGGCCGTGTTGCCGAGCACGCTGGTCACGATGGCCAGGCACACCGCGCCGGTGACCGCCAGCGCGTGGGCGAGGGTCCGGTCGACGAGGGACGGCGTCCAGCCGAGGCCGAGCGCGACCTCCGCGACACCGATGGCGATCAGGTTCCACACGAGGCTGGGCACCCAGCTGCGCGATCCGATGGTGCGCAACAGCTCCGCCGAGCCCAGGGCGAACCCGATCGCGAGCATCGACCCCCACCCGGTCGCGTAGATCACCCCGGCGGTGGCGAACGCAGCAGCGAGGCTGCGGAGGTGGATCTTCACCATCGAGGCGGGATCCGCCTTGCACAACCAGGCGGTGCCGAGGTTCGACACGCCGGCGATCACCAGCAGCGCGACGAAGAGCCACAGTGGCGTCGGGGCGATCAGGCCCTCGCTGCGGAGCCACCCGTAGGCGACGAGCACGATCGGACCCATCCCGTACACGGCGATGGACGCGAGGCTGTTGCGCGCTCCTTCGGCCCCGTCGTGGTGCATGGTCACGCGAGGGTCATCGACACGCGATGGCGCGTGCTGGAGGATTTTCCCCCTGCGAAGGGCCGTCTGACCCAGTCTGGTCAGGTGAACGGCCTGACGATCCGCCCGTACCGGGCCTCCGACCTCGCCGACGTTCGCCGGATCTGCTTCGAGACCGGCCACATGGGCGAACCGATCGCGTGGCAGTACCGCGACCCGGCGTCGTTCGCCTATCTGTTCTGCGACTGGCACCTCGAGCACCATCCCGACACCGCCTGGGTCGTCGACCGCGACGGTCGCGCGGTCGGTTACCTTCTCGGCTCTGCCGACACCTACGTCGCGCCTCGACCCGAGGGCGGGCGGACCTACGTCCAGCACGAAGCGGGCTACATGACCCGTCACGTGCTGCGACGTGGACTGCTCGTGCGGCCCGGGACCGCCGGCTGGTTCTGGCGGATGATGATCGATCTGGCTCGGGACCGGCGAGTGGCCCAGGCGCGGGTCGATCGGCGGCGCTACCCGGCGGACCTCCACATCGACCTGCTGCCCGAGGCGCGAGGCAACGGCATCGGGCGGCGGCTCATGATGACCTGGTTCGACCGGCTGGCCGAGCTCGGGGTGTCGGGAGTGCACCTCGGTACGTGGGGCGAGAACGCGGGCGCGATCGCCTTCTTCGAGTCGATGGGCTTCGAGTCGGTCGGTGAGGCGGTGCCGAGCCCCGGGTTCCGGCTCCGCGATGGCAAACGCACCACGGTGCGCTGGATGACACGGGAGATCACGCCGACCGACGCCGGTCGCTGATCCAGGTCAGCTGAGGGGAGGTCGGCGGTCCTGCCAGCGCAGCTCGGCCTCCAACTGGGCGGCGAGGCGCAGCAGCACGGCCTCCTGCCAGGGACCGCCGACGAGCTGCATCCCGACCGGCAGCCCCGAGGCCGCGACCTCGAACGGCACCGACATCGCCGGCAGGCCGCTCATGTTGAACATGGCGGTGAAGGTGCCCATCGGTAGGCAGTTCAGGATC
>DATEEV010000416.1:0-3313 GCA_035281005.1 Microthrixaceae bacterium
TTCTCCGCCCAGGAGGTCGGCCAGCTCGGCGCCCCGTCACTGATCACCCGCATCACGAACGACGTGACGCAGGTCCAGGTCCTGGTGCTGATGACGCTCACCCTCGCCGCGGCGGCACCGATCACGATGATCGGCGGCGTCATCATGGCGATCCGTGAGGACGGGCCGCTCTCATTGCTCCTGCTGGTGAGCATGCCGGCGCTCGTCATCGCCATGGGACTGGTGGTCGTGCGCATGGTCCCCCAGTTCGCGGACATGCAGGTCCGCATCGACCGGGTGAACCAGGTGCTGCGCGAGCAGATCACGGGGATGCGGGTCGTGCGAGCCTTCGTGCGCGAGCCCGACGAGGCCGTCCGGTTCGGCGTCGCCAACGACGACCTGACCGCGACCGCGCTGCGCGCCGGCCGGTTGATGGCGTTCATGTTCCCGATCGTGATGCTGGTGCTCAACCTGTCGAGCGCCGCGGCGATCTGGTTCGGCGCCAACCGCATCGACGCGGGCGAGATGCAGGTCGGCGCCCTGGTCGCCTTCCTCAACTACCTGGTCCAGATCCTGATGTCGGTCATGCTCGCCACGTTCGTGGCGGCGATGGCACCTCGCGCCGCGGTGTGCGCCGACCGGATCCAGGAGGTGCTCGACACCGAGCCCTCGGTCGTGCCGCCCACCGACGGAGTGCGCGAACTGCCGGTGCGCACCACACTCGAGCTCCGACACGTCGACTTCTGCTATCCCGGTGCCGAGCACCCGGTGCTGTGGGACGTCAACCTCCGGGCCGAGCCTGGCCAGACGACCGCGATCATCGGCAGCACCGGCTCGGGCAAGACGACGCTGCTCAACCTCATCCCCCGACTCTTCGACGCGACCGGGGGCGAGGTGCTCCTCGGTGGGGTGAACGTGCGCGACATCGAGCCGGAGCTGTTGTGGAGCCGTGTCGGTCTGGTCCCCCAGAGGCCCTACCTGTTCTCGGGCACCGTTGCCTCGAACCTTCGCTTCGCCGATCCCGACGCGACCGATGCCGAGCTGTGGCGGGCGCTCGAGATCGCCCAAGGCGCCGACTTCGTCCGCACGATGCCCGACGGCCTCGACTCGCCGATCACCCAGGGTGGCACCAATGTGTCGGGCGGGCAGCGCCAACGACTCGCCATCGCCCGCGCGCTCGTTCGCAAACCCGGGATCTTCCTCTTCGACGACTCGTTCTCGGCGCTCGACCTCGCCACCGACGCCCGGCTCCGCGCCGCGTTGGGCCCGGTGACCGCTGACGCCACGGTCATCGTCGTGGCTCAGCGCGTCTCGACGATCATCGGCGCCGACCAGATCCTCGTGCTCGAGGACGGGGTCGGCGTCGGGCTCGGTACCCACGCCGAGCTGCTGGAGAGCTGTCCGACCTATTTCGAGATCGTCGAGTCGCAGATGACCGAACAGGAGGCGGCGTGACCACCTCCGACATCGACTCCACGACCGACGACGAGGCGGAGGACCAGCAGTCCCAACTGCTGCAGTCCACCGAGGCCCGCTCGAGCATGGCCGGACGAATGGGCGGCGCCGCGATCCCGACGGAGAAGTCGAAGGACTTCGGTCGAACCGCGCGTCGACTCCTCTCGCTGATGCGATCCCATTCGATCGCACTGTTCGCAGTGCTGGCGCTCGCCGTCGTCAGCGTGACACTGACCGTGCTCGGGCCGAAGCTCCTCGGCAACGCCACCGACATCGTGGTGGACGGCGTCGTCAGTGAGCAGGGCATCGACTTCCCCGACCTGCACCGCACCCTGCTCCTCGTCGTCGGGCTGTACGTCGTCGGCGCGACCCTCGCCTATTTCCAGGCCTATCTGCTCGCCGGGGTCGTGCAGTGGACGATGGCTCGGCTACGGACGCTGGTCGAGGAGAAGCTCAATCGGCTCCCGCTGGGCTACGTCGACCGCCAACCGCGTGGCGACCTGCTCAGCCGCGTCACCAACGACATCGACAACGTGGCGCAGAGCCTCCAGCAATCCCTCAGCCAGATGCTCACCTCCGTGCTGACCATCACCGGCGTCCTGGCGATGATGATCTGGATCTCACCGCTCCTCGCGATCGTCGGCTTGCTGACGGTTCCCCTGTCGCTCGGACTGATCAAGCTGATCGCCGGGCGCTCGAAGGGCCGGTTCCTCGATCAGTGGCGACACACCGGGACGCTCAACGCCCAGGTCGAGGAGGCGTTCACCGGTCACGCCCTCGTCAAGGTGTTCGGCCAGCAACGCGCCACCGAGGACCACTTCACGAAGAAGAACGACGAGCTCTACGTGGCGAGCTTCTGGGCTCAGTTCATCTCCGGCATCATCCAGCCGGCGATGATGTTCGTCGGGAACCTGAACTTCGTCGCCATCGCCGTGATCGGCGGCCTCCGCGTTGCCGCCGGCGCCATGTCGGTGGGCGACATCCAGGCATTCATCCAGTACTCACGCCAGTTCACCCAACCGCTCACCCAGCTGGCGTCGATGGCGAACGTGATGCAGTCCGGCATGGCCTCGGCCGAGCGGGTCTTCGAGTTCCTCGACGCGCCGGAGGAGAAGACCGAGGTCGACGAGGTGGACTTCGTCGACGAACCACGCGGACGCGTGGCGTTCGAGCACGTGTCGTTCAGCTACGACCCCTCCAAGCCCCTCATCGAGGACCTCTCGCTGGTGGCCGAGCCGGGCCAGACCGTGGCCATCGTCGGCCCGACCGGCGCGGGCAAGACCACCCTGGTGAACCTCATCATGCGGTTCTACGAGCTCGACTCGGGCCGGATCACCCTCGACGGCAACGACGTCTCGTCGATGCCACGCCGCGCCCTGCGCGCGCATGTGGGCATGGTGCTCCAGGACACGTGGCTCTTCAGCGGCACCATCCGCGAGAACCTGCAGTTCGGCAACCCCGACGCCACCGAGGCCCAGATCCTCGAGGCGGCGCGGGCCACCTACGTCGACCGGTTCGTGCACTCCCTGCCCCACGGCTACGACACGATCATCGACGACGAAGGCGGAACCGTCTCGGCCGGTGAGAAGCAGCTGCTCACCATCGCCCGTGCCTTCCTCGCGGATCCGACGATCCTGATCCTCGACGAGGCCACCAGCTCGGTCGACACCCGCACCGAGGTGCTGATCCAACACGCCATGGCCGCGCTGCGGACGAATCGGACGAGCTTCGTCATCGCCCACCGGCTGTCCACGATCCGCGACGCCGACACGATCCTGGTCATGGAGAACGGGGCGATCGTCGAGCAGGGCAACCACGAGGAGCTCCTCGAGCGCGGTGGCGCCTACGCCAACCTCTACAACGCCCAGTTCGCCGGCGC
>DATEEV010000417.1:0-6998 GCA_035281005.1 Microthrixaceae bacterium
GAGCCGACGAGCCCGCACATGGCCTTGAGCAAGGTCGACTTGCCGGCACCGTTCGTGCCGAGGAGCGCGACCATCTCACCCTCGGCCACCGCGAAGTCCACGCCGAACAGCACCTGGAGCTGGCCGTAGGAGACGTCGAGATTCCGGGTGGAGAACACTCCCTGCTCGAGCGCGACCGCCTCGGGCCCACCCTCCTCGGCCTGGGCCGGTGTCGGCGCTCGGAGCTCCTCGTCGCGCTCGAGGCCGGCCACGGCGATGCCACGGCGCCGGGCGATGAGGCGCAACGCGCGGTCACGGATCCCGAAGGCCACACTGGCGAGCCCGCCGGGCACGATCATCAGGACCACGAGCAGCCCGGTGCCGAGGAGCAACAACCTCGCTCCCGTCGACGGCATCGCATCCTGGAGGCCTCGCAGCCCGAGGGCGCCGCTCATGCCGCCGCCGATCGACGAGAGCCCGCCGATCGTCGTCATCGCGAACACCTCGACCGACTGGACGGTCGGGTACGAACCGACGCGAGCGCCGTTGAGCAACGTGACGTGGAGACCCCCGGCGAGCCCGGCGATCGCGCCGGAGAACACGAATCCCGTCAGAGCCATGCGCCGGGTCGGCACCGACATCGCCTCGGCGGCCTTGCGGTTGTCGCGCCCCGCGATCAGCAGCCGACCGCTGCGCGCGCGGCGGACGCCTCGGAGGCACAGCACCACGAGCGCGAGCACGGCGACGCAGACGTAGAAGAAGACGCGCTCGTTCTGCATCGCCCACCGCTCCCACAGGACGGGTCGATCGACGTCCTGGGGGATGAGCTCGGGGAAGTTGTTCGGGTTGAGGAGGTAGCCGTCGAGCACGACCGCGAACGAGAGCGTCACCACCGCGAGGAACGGTCCGCGGATGCGGAGGGCCGGGAGGCCGAGCAGGAACGCGACCACCGCGCCGACCGCGGTCGCTGCCAGGAGCGCCAGGAAGAAGTCGACGTTCCAGCGCATCATCAGGTTGCCGGCCATGATCGCCCCGCAGCCGACGAGGGCGAACTGCCCGAGGCTGACCTGCCCGTTCCAGCCGGTGAGCACCACGAGGCTGAGGGCCACGATCCCCCAGATCACGGTGACGTTCAGGGTGTTGAGGGTCGATGGCGAGAGCGTGATCGGAACGAGGATCACAGTCGCGGCCAGCACGACCATCGCCACGATCCGGGTGATCCGAATCTCGGGGAGGCGCGCGAGGACAGCAGGTATCGGACGTACCGCTGCGGTGTCCTGCCACGTCGCGTCGCCGTCGTGCGCCCGGGATGTTCCCGGACGTCGCAACAACAGGGCGCCGAGGATCACGAACAGCATGACGACGTCGACCAGGGCGGGTGTGGAGGAGTTCCACCGAACCACCTGGTCGACCGCGCCGAGGACGAGCGCGGCGATGCACGCGACCGGGAGCGACTCCATCCGGGCGATGACGGCGGCGGCGAGGGCTGGGATGAGCACGGCAGGGCCGAGGCCGGCCGAGGGCGGCGTACCGGCGAACGGCGACTTGAGGACGAGCGTGAGCGTCGCGAGACCGCCGGCGATGGCCCAGACGAGGGACTGCATGCGTCCCACGGGGATGCCGAGCAGGCGCGCCCGGTCCGTGTTCTCGGCCGCGGCGCGGATCGCGATGCCCGCCTGGGATCGCGTGAGGAACCAGGCGAGCCCGCCGACGACCACCGGCACGACCGCGAGGATCAGGAGGTGGTTGCCGTCGATGACATCGACCCCGACGGTGAAGCGGTACTCCGACAAGGGCGTCTCGAAACCGCCGAGCGTCACCGTCGAGTCATCGCCGAACACCCAGGTCGGCAGCAGCAACTCGATGCCGCCCAATACCTGAGTGAGACCGATCGTCGCCACTGTGAGCACCAGCCGCGACGCTTTGTCGAAGCGGCGGATCACCAGCCGCTCGGTGAGGAAGCCGACCGCGATGCCCGCCACGACCGCCACGACGAAGACCAGCGCGTAGTTCCAGTTCCAGATCAGGAAGAGGCGGATAGCGGTCACGCCCGCAGCGGCCCCCATCGCGCCGGTGGCGAAGTTGACCACGCGGTTCGACCGGTAGATGAGGATCAGCCCCATCGAGGTCAACGCGGTCGCCGCCCCGAGGATCATGCCGCTGAGCACGCGCCCCGGTGGCGCACCGTCGGGCAGGAGGAGCGCCGCGAGCAGCCACCCGCCCAGGAGGAGGCCGACATTGATCGACCAGCGCGCCCAGCCGGGAAGTTCGTCGTACCGTTCGAGCATTGCGGTGGGCGACTTCACGGACGAGTGGGTGGCTCCCCCGGCGGGAAGCCGCCGATCGGGTAACGCTTGGTCCCGTTCGACGGGTCGATCCATGCGCCGGGCTCGTTGTTCTGCGGCGACCTCGCGGTCGAGTTGAAGTAGACCTCACGTGCGTCCTGGCTGGTCGTGTAGTCGCCCGGCCCGAACTTCCAGGTCCCGGCCGGCCCGCTGCGGGCCGGATACTTGAACATGCCCGCCTCGAAGGTGTCGGGGGTCAGGTTCGGGCCTGCCATCTGCACCCCGATCGCCAGCAGCTGCAGTTGGTAGAAGATCAGGTCCGCGGCCTGCGACGGCTCCTCGTTGGGCCGTACCGCCTTGAACGCCTTGTAGCCGGGGCCGCCCCGGATCGGCACGGTGGGCCCGGCGAAGCTGACCCCGACCGTGCCCCCGTAGGTGTTCTGGTTCATGATCTGCCCGACGATGTCCTGGTCGGTGAACGCCACGCCGGTCTGCACGAACTCGGGGAAGTACTGCTGCTCGTTCGCCTTGTTGGTCATGTAGACGAGCAGGATCGGGTCGCAGCCACAGACGATCGTCGTCACGCCGGCGGATTTGAACTTCGCCACGAGGCTGGTCGCCTGGGAGACCATGTCGTTGAGGTCGATGCGGTACGGCTCGACCATGACGATGTCGCCGCCGCCTCCGCCGTCCTGGATGATCTTCACCCCGGCCCGGACGCACTCCTGGTACCACGAGTTGTCGGGGCCGATCACCGCGGTGCGCCGCGGCTTGCCCTTGAGATCACCGCGGGCGTTGACCGCGGGCTTCCCCGCCAGTTTGGCCAGGTAGTACGAACCGACGGTCTCGACCACCGTCGAGCAATCGGTCAGCTGGCTCCAGGAGTACGGCCGGAGTCTGGTGAGGTACTCGCGGGAGATGTACGGGGCGCCGATGTTGATCACGCCCTGCTTGGCGAGCGCGTCCGAGTACGGCGGGCTCACCGACGAGACGTCGGCGAACGCCTTGATCTCGGTGCCGACCTTCAACGCGTCGGCCTGGGCACCCTCCTGGCCACCGCCGAGGATCTCGCGCTCCAACGCACCCTTTCCCTTGTAGATCTCGAGCTGCAGCTTGCGCCCGTAGAACTGGTAGTACTTGTTGAAGTAGTCGGTGACGCCGCGGATCGTGTTCTCGATCATCGCCGGGTTCTCGTTGGGGATCTTGGTGCCGGCGACCCGGCTCAGGGCGTCGGTGATGCCGTTCTCGAAGGCCTGGATCCGCACCGAGACCTTGATGGCGTCCTTGGAGACGCCCTTCGAGGTGGCGCCACCGTTCTCGCCGCCGCCCCACTTGATGCATGGCGGCGAGTAGGGGTCGCCGGGCACCTGCTGGGCGCCACACGACGTTGCCACCGTGTTGGCGGCGGCGCCGGCCGCACCCTGCCGGCGCGAGCCCGGGGTCCCGGGCTTGGCGCCTCCACTGCCCTTCGTCCCCGCAACCCGCTTGGCCTCCGCCTCAGCGGCCGCTGCCACCGCCGCCGGGTCGGCCGCGCCGGGCACCGTGGTCTCGGCCGCGACCACGGTGTCGTCGAACGCCAACCCGTCGGCCTCGGTGTCTGAGGCGGCCCGGGTCTCGGTGACGATCTCCTTGGCCTGGGTCGGCACGAGGAGCGAGATGGCGAGGAACACCGCGGCGAAGCCGATGAGCGGGCCGTAGCCACGGAACAGGCGGCCCATCACCCGCGGTGGTGACGGCTCGGTCATGACGGGATCACCCTTCGTCGTGGGCGCAACATGGACATGCGGTCCGCGACCGCAAGGCCGAGGCCGCCCGCGAGCGCGATGCCGCCGAGGATGGCCGCCACTCCCCCCGCGGCTCCGTTCTCGAAGCGCCGTTCGCTCGCCGACGCGGGTGCGGCGAACTCGATCTCGTCAGACGCCTCCTCCTCGACGGGAGCCGCGATCTCCTCGACCGGTACGTCGAGGGGAGCTTCGTCCACGAAGCCGAGCGGCGAGTCGCTGTATGACGGCGAGGAGTAACCGGGAGTCGGAGCGACGAAGTTGTTGGTGCCCTCGACGGCGGGAACTTCCTCCACCGCCGGTGGCGCGGGGGCCACGGTGTCGTCGGGGGGCGGCGGAGGCGGCGCCTCGATCGGCGGGTAGTAGGTGTCGTCGGTGCTGGCCGCCACGCCTCCGATGGGCAGTTCGACCGACCCGTTCCCTGTGACGATGCCCTCGAGCAGCTGGTAGAGCTGGGCGTTCGACTTGCCCTCGCATCCCTGGGCGCGGAGCTGGTTGTAGTAGTCGTCGATCTGGTCCCGGAAGAACGTCACCAACGGGTTGATGCCCAGGCGCCCGAGCGGCAGGTCGACGAGCTTGAACGTCATGGGCGTGACCTTGACCGTGCCGCCGTCGATCTTGACCTCTGGCAGCTCGAGGCGGGCGCCGAGGAGGCTGAAGAGGTTGGCCACCCCCTCCGCGATCCAGCGCACGTCGCCGTGGGCCTGCTCGCGAGTGCGGAACAACCCGAACAAGGTGCCGGCGTCGAAGTCGAAGGTGCCCTGGACCTTCTCCTCGGCCCCCGAGGTCGCGGTCGCCTCCCAGCGCGGGTTGATGATCGTGGCCATCCCGCCGAGGAACGAGATCGCATCGGCCTTGAACGATGCGGTGGCCTTGCGGACTTGACCGACCAGCTCGGTGCGAACCTCGGTCCGGCCTCCGTAGATGGCGTAGATGCCGAGATCGGTGGTGGGGGTCTCGGTCGCGGCCCAGGATGCCGGCGTCTTGTCGGCCTTCGCGTCCTGGAAGCCCGCAGACTGGAACGACGGGCCGACCTTGATCTGGGGATAGAACGCTTCGACGCGCCGCGACTCGGTCGAGTTGGGCTGCGTCGAATCGATCGAGGTGACGGGTGGCAGCGCGGCCTTCGGCAGCATCGGCACCACTCCCTCACAGGCACCGATCTCACCGAACAGGATGGGCATCGCCTCGAGGTCGAGCGCCCGACCGTCGGCGCTCGCGAGGCTCTCCTGGTAGCGAGCCACGCTTCGTCCCACGGCGTAGCCCACCGACGCGTTGCCGAGGAGCAGCCGCAGGCCGACGCTGTCGGCGGAGGCCGTCGCCTCACCCATCACGAAGTCGGGCGGCGCAGCGCCACCACTCGGCGCCCCGATCCACGACACGGAGCAGATGACCAGTACGCCGATCAGTATGCGTCGAGACCCCATGGTCAGCGTCCCCCTTTCGTGTCCGACCACGCCGTACCACCGAGCGATGCAAGCGAACCGCTGCGACTATAGACCCATTGCCAATAGCGGACCAAGGACCGGAAAGGCCCGGCGGCTGGAGGGTGCTGGCTCCCCCGGTCGGAGGCACAGTCGGAGCCCCGGGGGCATGCCGCGGGCGACGTCATGGCACGAACTCGACAGATGGTCGGCGAACGCACTGTCGCTCAACTCGGCGCCATCGGCCGGTCGATCCGGATCTCGGGTCTGGCGCGACCGGATCAGGCGGCGGGGATCAGCGCCGACACCTGCTCGTCGTCGGGGGTCCACAGGACCGGGTCCAGGCCTGCGCCGGCGAAGACGATCTCGTGCATCGCCGGGTCGTTGGCGATCAGTCGTGGGATGTACTCCTCGAACTCGCAGAACACCGGCATGCTCGACGGTGAGTCGAGGTGGCGCAGCGGCTCGACACCGGCGAAGCGGCGCAGCGGGTGGGCCGTACGCTGCTGGATGAGGTCGAGCACGACGAGGTCGAGCGTCGCCACGAACGCGGGGATCGCTCCGTTGACCATCGTCATGACGAGCCCGCGATAGAGCGCGAGGCTGACGAGCCCCTCGGTGTTGTCGCCCCGGTAGTCGGGCGCGACCGCGATGGTGGCGACGTCGATCGCCCGGCGAGGATCGCTCGCGTACCCGCTGTCGCGGAGTGTCGGCTCGAGTGGTCGGCCCCAGACGTGCTCCAGGTCGTGGAACGTCTTGAGGCCCGCCGGCGACGGGAACACCATGCGCATCATCCCGCACACCACTCGTCGGCGATGATCGAGCACGCACAACAGCACGCTGGCGGCCTCGTACGGGTCGTACTTGGCGGCCATCAGCTCGGGCGTGTTCCCGTATGTCTCGAAGAAGACTCGACGCTCGAGCTGGCGTGCAGCGTCGGCACGCGGGTCGGAGGCCTCGACGAAGTAGAGGCCGAAGGGCTGGTCCGGTCCGCCGGCGTCGGCCCACAACGACTCGGCTGTCGAACGTTGGACGGAGTCTGCGCCCGGACGGCCGGTCGGAGCGTCAGCGTCGGGCATGTGTCCCCCTCAGAACGGCGTGCCGATGATCTTCGCCGCGTTGAGATGGTCGCGGGTGGATTCACTGCTGCCAGCTCGTCGAACGGCGTGCGGGTGGACCTTCACCGGGTGTGTGGCGAAGACCTCGCGAACGATGATACTTGCGGGGAGCCCGCAATCGAGGCTCCGGTGGGCACGCCGAACTCGAAGGCGGTGAGGTCCGGGGCCTTGGTCCATCGCCAGTACCGGATCGTCGACCGGGGCCAGTTGTTGGTGATGCGTCCCGCCGCATTCTTGTACCAACTGTGGCAAGCGTCGGCCCACACGGTTCGATCGAGCGCCTCGTCGAGTGCCGATTCGTAGTCGCCCATCGCGGTGGCGGTGACCTCGGCCCGGCGGGCCCCGCGCGCACGCATCTCCGTGAGGATCGACGCGGTGAACCGGGCCTGGCACTCGAGCATGAAGATGATC
>DATEEV010000418.1:0-6444 GCA_035281005.1 Microthrixaceae bacterium
CCCGACGATGCCGAGGAAGTCGCGCGGGTACTGCATCGAGATGAGCGAGTGCAGGGCCATCGCCACCTTCTTGGCGGGCAGGAAGTTGTCTCGCATCGGCATCGACAGCGACAGATCCAGCATCAGCACCGTCGCCGATCGGACCTGCTGCTCGGTCTGTTCGATCTCGAAGTCCTCGGGCTTCAAGCGAAGGGGGCCCGGGTCCGCACCGGGACGCTCGGCGGAGCGTCGGCGCACCGCGTTGCGGATCGTGCGCTCGATCTGCAGGTTGAACGGGTCGCCCCACTCGTAGGGCTTGGTCTCGTAGGTGCGCTCGTGACCCACACCGAGCCGCTCGAGCTGATGGCCGCCGAGCATGTCGCGGCTGAGTCGCTTGAACAGCTCCGCCAGCGCGTTCTGACCGAGCCGTCGGATGCCGGCCGGAGTGAGCTCGAGACGGCCCTCCTTGTTCTCGATCAGCCCGGCATCCTCCAGCATCTTCGTGAGCTCCGCGAGGCGTTCCAGGCTCCGCGCCGCGTCGTCGCCGAGCAGCTCCCGCGCGCGATCGAGGTCGACCTCGGCGAGGGCCCCCGGGTTCGTCGCGCCGCGCAGCAGGTTCTCGAGCTGGTCGAGGTCGCCGAGCTCGCCCATCAGCTCCGCGGCGGAGGCCAGGTCGAGCGGGTCGGCGCCGGAGAACTGGTACTGCTGACCCCACCCCGCATCGGGGAACGCCTGGCGAAGGTTCTCCCCGAGCTGGTCCATCTGCCAGCGAAGGTCCATGTCCTCGAGCAGCTGGTTCGACAGGTCCATCAGCTGGGCCCGTTGCTCGGGCGTCATCGAGTTCAGCATCGCCTGCATCGCGGCCATCCGACTCGCCATCACCTCGAGCAACTCGTCGAGGTCCTTCGGGTTCTCCGGGAAGAAGTCGCCGTAGCGATCCATGAACCCGTCGAAGTCGGGCTCCTGGCCGTTCGCGCGTTGCTCGAGCATCTGGTTGAGCTCGGCGAGCATGTCCTTCATCCGGGCCATGTCCGCGGGCGAGATGTTCTCCATCGCCCCGGACATCTGATCGACGAAGTTCTGCATCAGCTGCTGGCGCAGCTTGTCGACGAGCTCGTCGAAGCGCTGCTGGGCCTCCGACGAGGTGAAGTCGTACTGCTGCAAGGACTTGACCTGGCCGGCGAGGTCGGGCGGAAGCATGTCGAGGTGCAGGTTGCGCTCGGTGGCGACCTCCTCGGTCAGCTCGGTGCGACGGGGATCGCCGGACTCGCGTGCCTCGTCGATCAGGTCGTCGATCGCCCCGCGCTCCTGGTCGACGACTTCACGCAGCTCGCGGGCGATGTCGTCGTAGACGCCGCCGAGGTCGTAGCGGTCGAGCCGCTCCTCCCGCGCCTTGCGCAGACGCTCGAGCGCCTCCCGGATGCCCTCGATCCGTTCGCCGTTGCGATCGTCGAGGCCCTGTTGCATCAGGCGGCGAAGCGCTGCGTTCAGGTCGCCGTGGTAGAGCAGGTCGTCGGTGAGCTGTTCCATCAGGTCGAGCGAGTCGAGCTCGAAGCCGCGCTGGGTGCCGTCCCACCGCGAATAGCGGAACCGAGGGCGAGCCATCCCGGCAGGCTACCTGCGGCGATTGCTGATGGCGCTCTGCGCCTCCGGTGCAACGCTCGGGTGACATCATCGCCCGATGAGTGACGAGCGCTTCCCCGAGGGTTTCATGTGGGGCACCGGTGCCTCGTCGACCCAGACCGAGGGCGTCGCCCCCGCCGCGGACCTCGCACCGTGGGTCGCGTCGGGACGTCTGCCCGACCCCGGCGACGGCAACGGCTTCGCCACGCGCTACGCCGAGGACTTCGCGCTCCTCGCCGAGCACGGCCTCACCCACCACCGACTGTCACTCGAGTGGGCACGGCTCGAGCCCCGCGAAGGCCGCCACGACCGGGCCGAGGTCGAGCGGTACCGCGAGATGCTGCTCTCCGCGCGCGATGCCGGCCTGTCGACGTGGGTGTGCCTCCACCACTTCACCCTCCCCGGCTGGTTCTCCGACGACCTCGGCGGGTTCGGCGACGAGCGCGGACTCACCTACTACTGGCCGCGCCACGTCGAGTGGGTGGCGGAGACCTTCGGCGACCTGATCGACGGATGGAAGCCGATCAACGAGCCCGTCGCCTACGCGGCGCTCGGCCATCTGTCGGGAACCCTCCCTCCCGGGCGGACCGATCTTTCAGGCTTCGCCGAGACGTTGCGCGACGTCCAGCTCGCGAACCTCGATGCCTGGCGTCGGCTCCGGGGCGGCGGCGCGCCCGTGGCCACGGTGATGAGCCTGACGCCTCTGGTGAGCCGCGCCACGGGCTCGGAGCCGGAAGCGAGGGACAAGGCCCGCGAATGGACGACGCTCATCGACCAGGTCGTCTGGGGGTCCTGGATCCGGATGCTGCGCGACGGCGTGCTCGACGTCCCGATGGTCCCGCCCGTCGAGGTCCCCGACGCGGCCGGCGCGTTCGACCTGATCGGATTCTCGTACTACTTCGCGAGTGCCGTCGACGAGCACGGCTCGTTCCAGCCTCATCCCCTCGATCTCGAGGTCGGCCCACAGGGCTACGTCCGCTGGCCCGGCGGCATCACGACCGTGCTCGAGCGCCTCGCCGACGAGCTCCCCGGTCGCCCGCTCCTGGTCAGCGAGGCCGGCGTGGGCACCGGTGTCACCGAGCCGGGCGCGGAGGAGCTCCGCAGCCGGTACATGACCGAGATCGTCGACCGCGTCGCCGACGCGATCGCGGCGGGCATCGACGTGCGTGGCCTGTTCTGGTGGACCGGCGTGGACAACTACGAGTGGCACTCGGGCCACGACGTCCAGTTCGGGCTCTTCGACCGCGAACGCCGCCCGCGCGACGGTGCCGAGCTCGCACGCCGCTGGGCGACGTGAGCCGCGAAGCGGAATTGGAGCGCTACCGGCTTTGGCCGACGCTCAGCCGCGGGCGCGGTACTGCGCCCGCGCGCCGACCGCGTCCTTGTTCAGACGCTTCATGAGGTGCAGACCCTCGAGCACGAACTCGACGGCCGACGCGACACGCGCTGGTGACGAGCCCTCACCGACCAACCCACTGACCACCTCGGCCAGCGCGGGCATCGTCTCGCACAATCCGACGTACGCGCCCGAGGTCACGTCCTCGCCGGTCTCGACCGGCTCGCGTCCATCGAAGCCCTCGACCACTGCGAGCAGCGTCTCGGGACGGACGCGCTCGCGGAACACGGTCAGGATCGCGGCGCGGAGCAGGTGGTCGATGATCTGTCCCTCACGCCCGTCCTCGAGCGTCTCGATCTCGATCTTGCCCGACGTCGACGCCGCGAGCGCCTCGAGGTCGCTCACGCGCGGCACGACTTCGGTCTCTCCGGCGCGCAACGCGCGTCGCATCGCGTTCGCCACCATCGTCTCCTCGTTGGAGACCGACAGGCGCACCGACACGCCGGAGCGCTGGTTCACGTGCGCGGACTCACGCGCGAGCTGCGAGAGCGTGGCGATGATCTCGCTCATCACCGGTGGCACCGACACCGTGAGCCCCGCCGCGGCGGGCAGCGACGCCTCCTGGTCGACGATCGCCATCTCGGTCTCGACGTCGAGCGGGTAGTGGGTACGGATCTGGCTCCCGAACCGGTCCTTCAACGGCGTGATGAGCCGGCCACGGTTCGTGTAGTCCTCGGGGTTGGCGGAGGCGACCAGCATGACGTCGAGGGGGAGGCGGATCTTGTACCCGCGGACCTGGATGTCGCGTTCCTCCAACACGTTGAGGAGGCCGACCTGGATGCGCTCCGCGAGGTCGGGCAGTTCGTTGATGGCGAAGATCCCGCGATTGGTGCGGGGGACCAGGCCGTAGTGCAGGGTGAGCTCGTCACTGAGGTAGCGGCCCTCGGCGACCTTGATGGGATCGACCTCGCCGATGAGGTCCGCGATGGAGGTGTCGGGCGTGGCGAGCTTCTCTCCGTACCGCGTCGACCGGTGCACCCACTCGATGCGGGTGTCGTCGCCGAACTCGTCGATCAGGTCGCGGGCGTAGCGCGACACCGGGTTGGCCGGGTCGTCGTTGATCTCGGAACCCGCGACGATCGGCATCCATTCGTCGAGCAGTTCGACCAACGAACGGATCATCCGGGTCTTCGCCTGGCCGCGCTCGCCGAGGAAGATCACGTCGTGCCCGGCGAGCAAGGCGTTCTCGAGTTGTGGGAAGACCGTGTCGCCGAATCCCAAGACGTCTGGGAAGAGTGGTTCGCCCGCGGAGATACGGGCGACTGCGTTGTCGCGGATCTCCTCCGCAACCGGTCGGGATCGCCATCCCGACGACGTGAGCTCACCAAGAGTCGCAGGCCGTGCCATGACCGAACGCTACTCCGTGATCGTTTGCCCTCCGCCCGCGGGCGCGCACTCTCGGGCGTCGTGTCGCGCAACCACTACCGTGCGCGTCATGCAACTCACCACCGATCGGGCGACTGAGCAATGTCGCGTGGGCGCGTCCGGCGCGCGGGCCGGGCTCGTCGCGACGCTGGTCGCCGCGAGTGTGCTCGCGCTCGTCGGGCCCTGTCTCGCTCCCGCTGCCGGGGCGCAGCCGGCACCGGTCGCTCCTTCGCCACCCCCACCCGCGCCCCCGGCACCGACCGGAATTCCGCTGACTGGCCCGCTCCTCGCCTCCGGCTCCACCGGCGGCGAGGTCGCGCTGTTCCAGTTCCGCCTCCTCGAGCTCGGGTTCTTCGTGAACGAGCCACTCGGTCGTTACGGCGAGTCGACGCGCCACGCGGTGGTCGCGTTCCAGAAGTTCAACGGGCTGAAGCGCACGGGGAAGATCGACTTCTGGACCCGGATCGGGCTCGGCGTGTCGAATGTGCGAGTGGCGCCCCGACGCGCTCAACCCGGTCGATCGATCGATGTCGACCTCGGCCGCCAGGTGATGATCGTCCAGAGCGACCACCGAGTCGACGCGGTCTTCGACATCTCGACCGGGACCCGGGCGACCCCCACCCCCAAGGGGCAGTTCACGCTCCAGCGCCAGATCAAGGGAATCCGCCGCTCGAGGCTCGGCGTGCTGTACAGCCCCAAGTACTTCACGGGCGGCTATGCCATCCACGGGTCACCGAGCGTGCCTGCGTCACCGGCCAGCCATGGATGCGTCCGACTGACGAACCAGGCCATCAACCACATCTGGGCGACGAATCTCGCGCCGATGGGGACATTGCTCACCGTGGCGTGAACCCACACCCAACGCGGGCTTTCTGAGCTGATCCGCACGTTCCGTCGTGGGTCGACCACGTTCCGCAAGTGCAGAGCGATGTTCTACCCCCGAAACGGTTGACACGGGTATTGATCAGGGGGTCAACTCGTCGAGTCGCCCTCGGCTGGGGCGATGCACGCGGCATGCCGCGGTGCGGGGGTTTCGGAGGGGATTCGATGCGAGTTCGTAGTCGAGCAACGCTCGTGTGCGCGGTCGCGGCCGTCAGTTTGGCGGCCGGGGCCTGTGCAACCGGCGGTGGGGTCGGCGTCCCGCCGGTCAATCAGCCGCCCAACGCCGTCATCACCGGCGGGCCCTTCTCGGGCGGATCGCCGCTGCACGTCGACTTCAGCGCGGCGTCGTCGACCGACGATGGCTCGATCGTCGATTGGACATGGAACTTCGGCGATGGCGACGTCGACGAAGGCATCGCCACGCAACACGACTACGACGTGGGCACCTGGACCGCGACGCTGCTGGTGAGAGACGACAAAGGGCTCACCGACATCGCGACCGTCGAGATCAACGTCACGCTCACCGAGACCGATGACGACGACGACGGCGTCAGCGTCGAGGACGGCGACTGCAACGACAGCAACAACTCGATCCACCCGGGAGCGCCCGACCCATTCGGCGACGGGATCGACCAGAACTGCGACCTCGCCGACGGCCTGGCCGGCGACGCGGTGTTCGTGAAGGCGACCGGCGGCACGAGCGGCCCGACCTGTGGCGCCACCACCAACGCTCCGTGCGCCACCATCGCAGCAGGCATCGCGAGTGCCGGCAACCAGACTCGCCACAACTTGGTGGTCGCGGGCGGGTCTTACAACTCCTTCAACGTCGTCAACGGGGTCAACGTCCAGGGCGGCTACGACCAGAGCTTCGTGTACGGCGGCACCACGGGCAGCAAGGTCGCCGAGGTGACCGGCGGGGACAACTCCGGCCTGTGGTACGCGATCGGGGCGAATTCCGTCAACGAGCCCACCAGCATCTCGAACCTGAAGGTGACGCCGGCCAACGCTCCGATCGGCAAGGCCACCTACGGCGTGCTCGTCAACGGATCGACCGACACCGACCTCAAGCTCACGTCGCTCACCATCAGCGGTGGCAAGGGCGGCCAGGGCTTGACCGGCGTGGCGGGCTCGGTCCCTGGCACCGCCGGGAGCCCCGGAGGCCGCGGTGAGAATTCGCGAGCCGGCACCACGGGCGACGA
>DATEEV010000419.1:0-9892 GCA_035281005.1 Microthrixaceae bacterium
CGAGCGGGATCGGGCCCACCACCAGCGCGCCGGGTGCCCGCAGCGAGAACCTCCGTTCGTCGCCGTACGAGGCACCGTCGACGAAGTCGTCCGCGACCCAGGCGCTCATCGCCAGCACCGTCGCGACCGCGGCGCTCACCAACCCCACGATGCCGAGCGCGTCGAGTCCGGCGGTGCCGGTCCCGGGGTCGGGGGTGGCGAGGAGGGCCCACACGGCGGCGACCAACGAGGTGGGCACGGCGAAGCGGATCACGGTGAGTGTCAACGGACGCGGCACCACGAGCGCCACGAGGACGACCCCCCACACGACCCATGCGCCCGCCGACGCGACGACCCTGACGGCATCGGTCCGTCCGGCGGTCGCGGCCGCGATCGCGTCGCCGACCGTGAAGGGGAGACTCAGCCACACGAGTCGGAGAATCCAGGTCAGCGGATGGGCGCGCACCCCTCCAGATTTGCGGATCGCCGGGGCGCGTCGCTAAGCAGGACCGATGGGGGACGGGTGGTCCTGTGCGGGGACCCACGAGAACCGACCAACGCAGGCCCGACGACGGGACCAGATCGATGAGCGCTGAGCTCCCGATCGGTGTCGCTTCCGCGATCGGCGCGATGCCCTTCGCTCGAGCCGTCGACGCCGTCGACTTCGTGGTCGAGCAGCTCCCTCAGCTTCCGAGCGCTCCGCCGCTCGACCTCGACGCGAACTGCCACGAGGTCGACGACCTCGACGCCGACACCCTCGCCGGCATCGACGCCTTCGTGACCCGGCTCCAGGGCCGGTCCGAACCTGTCGTTGCTTCGCTCACGGGCCCCATCACGCTCGATCTGAGGCTGCGTGAGGCCGGGTACGCGCCCGGCGCGGCGGCCGAGATCGCGCTCGGCGCGGTCCAACGTGTCGGAGGATGGCTCCTGGCCCGCCTCGGCTCGGCGATGCCGGAGGCGGGTCTGCTGCTGTTCCTCGACGAGCCGGGCCTTCACCACTCGATGCATCCGTCGTTCCCGCTCAAGCCCGCGGCGGTCGAGCGACGGCTGTCCGAGGTGGTCGCCCACCTCGACGATCTCGGCGGACGCGTGACCGTCGGGCTCAATCTCGGCGCTCGCGCCGACTGGGCGATGCTGTTGCGCACCGGCGTCGGTGCGCTCGCCGCCCCCCTCACCGCCCAGCTCGAGACGGCGGCCACCGAGGTCTCGCGGTTCCTCGACAGCGGCGGCGTGATCGGCTGGGGCGCGGTGCCGGTCGACGAGCCGCTCGGCGCGTCGCCCGAACGGCTCTGGAAGCGGCTGTCGGCCGTGTGGTGCGACATGACCCAGGGGGGCGCCGACCCGATGCTCTTGCGCGAGCGCTCGATCATCGTGCCGTCGGGCCCATTGGGTGCCTACGGGCTCTCGCAGGCCGAACGAGCGGTGCAGCTCGCGCAGGAGCTCGCCGTGAAGGTGTGGCACCAGTCGTTGGGCGTACGTCTCAGCATCGGGGCCTAGGCTCCGCGCGGTGGCCGGGCTCGGCGATCTCCCCGACGACCCGCTCGAGCGAGTTGCCGTACTCAGGTCGACCCTCGAGCGATACAACCGCGAGTACCACGAGCTCGATGCGCCGTCGGTTCCCGACAGCGTCTACGACCAGCTGACTCGAGAGCTCGCGGCCCTGGAGGCCGAGCATCCCGAGCTCGCGAGCCCCGACAGCCCCACCCAGCAGGTCGGTTCTGCACCGTCGTCGTTGTTCGCCGAGGTCGTGCACCGCGTCCCGATGATGTCGCTCGACAACGCGATGGACCAGGCCGAGCTCCACAGCTGGGGTGAACGGACCGCGCGCCGTCTCGGTGAGATCGGTGATGCTGACCTTGCTGAGAGGGCCAGCGGGGTCGTGCGGTACGTGTGCGAGCTCAAGATCGACGGGCTCGCGGTGTCGATCCGCTACGAGGGCGGCGAGCTGGTGCAGGCCGCGACCCGTGGCAACGGACGCGTCGGCGAGGACGTCACGGCCAACGTCGCGACGATCGAGTCCGTGCCGCACACACTCGTCGGCAAGGCGGTGCCCGACGTGATCGAGGCCCGCGGTGAGATCTACCTGCCCATCGACCGTTTCGAGGCGCTGAACGCCGCGCAGGAAGCGGCCGGTCGCCCTCGCTACGCCAACCCGCGCAACACCGCGGCCGGCTCACTGCGCCAGAAGGACGTCGAGATGACACGGGGGAGGGGGTTGGCGTTCTGGTGCTACCAGCTCGGCGAGGTCGTCGGCGGGCCCGCGCTCGCGGGGCACTCCGACGCGCTGGCGCTGCTCGGCGAGCTGGGACTGCCAGTGAACCCCGAGACAGCCGTCGTCGACGACCTCGACGAGGTGTACGCGTTCAGCCAGCGCTGGCTCGAGCACCGTCACGATCTTCCCTACGAGATCGATGGAGTCGTGGTGAAGGTCGACGCGCTCGAGCTGCAGCGGCGTCTGGGGTCGACATCGAAGGCGCCCCGCTGGGCGATCGCCTACAAGTTGCCGCCCGAGGAGCGGACCACCGTCCTCACCAGCATCGAGGTGTCCGTCGGTCGCACGGGGAAGGTGACGCCGTTCGCCGTGCTCGAGCCGGTGTTCGTCGGCGGCTCCACGGTCGGGCTCGCGACGCTGCACAACGAGGACCAGGTGCGACTCAAGGACGTTCGCCCCGGCGACACCGTGATCGTGCGAAAGGCCGGCGACGTCATCCCCGAGGTCGTCGGGCCGGTGCTCGCGGAGCGCTCGAAGAAGTCGAAGCCCTGGACGTTCCCGGCGACCTGCCCCTGCGATCTGGGCTCACCGTTGGTCCGCGTCGAGGGCGAGTCGCAGCACCGCTGCGTCCACGCCGACTGTCCGTTCCAGCGCCTCGCTCGGATCTGTCACTTCGCGAGCCGCGGAGCGATGGACATCGACGGGCTGGGCGAGAAGCAGGTCGTGAAATTCATCGAGCTCGGCCTGCTCCACGACGTCGCCGACATCTACTCGCTCGACTTCGACGTGATCGCGTCGCAACGCGGGTATCAGCAGCGATCGATCGACAAGCTCCGCGCCGCGATCGAGGCATCGAAGGCCAGGCCACTGGCGAACCTGTTGTTCGGGCTCAACATCGTCCACGTCGGGGCTTCGGTGGCCGAGGTGATCGCGGACGCCTTCGGGAGCCTCGACGCGTTGATGGGGGCTGACGAGGCTGACCTGTCGGCCGTCGAGGGGATCGGGCCGGTGATCGTGTCGTCGGTCGCGCAGTTCTTCTCGCTCGAGGCCAACCAGGAGCTGATCGTGCGGCTCCGTGAGGCGGGCGTCGACCCCGTCGCCGTCGAGCGGACGGTGGCTCCCCAGACCCTTGCCGGCATGTCGGTGGTGGTCACCGGCTCCTTGACGGACTTCACCCGTGACGAGGTGGAGCACGCCATCAAGTCGCGCGGCGGCAAGAGCCCGGGCAGTGTCTCGAAGAAGACGACCGCGGTCGTCGTCGGCGACGACCCGGGCGCGTCGAAGCTGTCGAAGGCGACCGAGTTGGGAGTGCCGGTGCTCGACGAGGCACAGTTCGTGCGCCTGATCGAGACCGGGGAGCTGCCCACATGAACGGGACCGACACCGAGACCACCGATACCGACCGTCGGTTCGAGGCGGTGCTGTTCGACTTCGGTGGGGTGTTCATCGACTCGCCCTTCGCCGCCAGCGACGCGGCGGCTGCGCGCTTGGGGGTCGAGCCCGCCGTGCTGGCCGAGGTGGTGTTCGGCAGCTACGAGCGCGACACCGACCATCCCTGGCACCGACTCGAGCGCGGCGAGGTGACCTTCGAGGTGGCTCGCGGTGAGATCGCGGCACTGGGCGAGACCGCCGGACTCGGCGGCGTCGACCCGTTCGAGGTGCTGATGGAGCTCGGCTCAGCGACGCGCGAGGTGCGTGCGTTCATGGTCGACGCGGTGCGCTCGATCCGCGCGGAAGGCCTCAAGACCTCGGTCGTCACGAACAACGTGGCCGAGTTCGGGACCTACTGGCGCCAGATCCTGCCCCTCGACGAGCTCTTCGACGACGTGGTCGACTCGAGCGAGGTCCGCATGCGGAAACCGTCGGCCGCGATCTTCGAGCTGGCGTGCGAGCGGCTCGGCGTCGAGCCGGCCCGATCGGTGTTCGTCGACGACCATCCAGGCAACGTCGCGGGAGCGGAGGCGGTGGGGATCACGGCGATCTGCTGCGGTTTCGACCGGGTCGAGAGCGAGGCCGCGACGCGCCAGCTCCTGGAGCTGCTCGACCTCTGATCTGACAGTCTCACGACGCTGAGAAGCGCGGCGTTCCTTGACGGGTCAGGTCATTCGTGCGTGAATGACCTGGGGGCAGTCGGGAGAACGGCGATCAACAGGCCATTGGCGAGACACAGGCCCGCGGCGGTCACGCCGCGTCGAAGCACCACCGCACCGGCTTGGCGGTTGCGGGGCCGTCCTCCCGGAGCCACACGTTGGCCACCACGCAATTCCGTTCGGCTCGGAGTGCCTCGATCCGCTTGCCCGGGCCGGGCACGTACTCGATCAGCCCGACCGACAGGTTCTTTCGCAGGCCATCGGAGGCGGGATCCTCGGCGACGTCGGTGATCCGCACGCCGTTGATCTCGAGATCGGCGTCGTAGCCGTCCGCCAGGTCGACACCGACCGTCGACTGGGTGAGGACCTCGGCCCCCGAGGCCGGGATGAAGCGATCGACGCCTTCGGCGCCGGCTTCCGAGGCCTGGTCGTCGCCGACCACGGCGTTGTTGTACACCCAGACGAGCAACGCGGCCGCCGTGACGAGGGCGACGACGATCAACACGCGGTGGAGGGTGTTGGACACGGCGGGCATTCTTGCCCGTCCGCGGGGGCATGAGGGGTCGTCGGTAGCATTCCGCCGTGGCGCTGTCGCACCTGAGCGATCTCGTCGGGCGCGTCCTCGCGCACCGGTATCGCATCGTGGCCCCCCTCGGCACGGGGGCCTCCGGCCGCGTGTACCTGGCCGACGACACCCAGCTCCGACGGCGGGTCGCGATCAAGGTCCTCCATGACGCGATGGCCGAGGACGTTGCGTTCCTCAAGCGGTTCAGGGCCGAAGCGCACGCGGCCGCGGCGTTGAACCATCCGAACGTGATGCACATCTACGACTCCGGCGCCGACGAAGGGCTGCCTTACCTGGTGTGCGAGTTCCTGGGCGGAGGCAGCCTCCGGGCGATGCTCGACGCCGGTGAGCGCCTCACCCCCTCGCAGGCCCTCGTGGTGGGCCTCGACACGTCGAGGGGCCTGGACTACGCCCATCGGCAGGGTCTCGTGCATCGCGACATCAAGCCCGCGAACCTGTTGTTCGGTGAGGACGGTCGGCTGAGGATCGCCGACTTCGGCCTGGCCCGGGCGATCGCCGAGGCGGCATGGACCGAGCCACAGGGGATGCTGCTCGGCACGGCGCGCTACGCCGCCCCCGAGCAGGCCCAGGGACGCTCGGTCGACGGACGAGCCGACGTCTACGCGCTGGCACTCGTGCTCATCGAGGCGGTCACCGGCTCGGTGCCGTTCACCGCCGACACCACGGTGGCGACCCTCATGGCACGATGTGAGTCCGACCTCGTCGCTCCCACCTCGATGGGGCGTCTGGTCCCGGTGCTCGAGCGCGCCGGTCGACTCGACCCCGCCGAGCGTTGCGACGCCGGCGAGCTCGAGATCGCGTTGATGGCCGCGGCCGAGGATCTCGACCGTCCGGCGCCGCTCCCGCTGGTGGGCGCGATCCCGGCGGGGTCGCTCGGGTCCGATCCCGACTTCACCGATGGCGACGCGGTGCGCAGCAGGGCCGAGCGCGACGACGTGACGGTGGTCCTGCCGTCGGTGATCGGCGTCCTCGCCGATGCCGACGCCGACGCGGCCGACGCCGCGGCCGACCCCGGCGCTCCAGGCAGCGTTGTGGACGGCATCGACATCCCCCTCGACAGCGATCCTGCCCCCGTGCTGTCGCGCGCTGCCGAGGCCGTCGAGCGAGCAGCGGACCTGGATCCCGGTCCGACCGAACCTCGGCGTCGACGCTGGCCGAAGGTCGTCGGCTCGATATTGGTCCTGATGTTGATCGCCGGTGCGGCGGTCGTGGCGTGGTTGTTGTTGCGAACGCCTGCCTTCGACGTCCCCGAGCTGGTTGGTGAGGATCTGAGCGTCGCGACGTCGGTCGCGGACGAGAACGGCTGGGAGCTGGACACCGATCGGGCCCGCGAGGACGGGACCGTTCCCGACGAGATCATCGAGCAGGAGCCGGGGGCGGGGACCTCGCTGGCCGAGGGCGAGACGCTGCGGGTGAAGGTGTCGCTGGGCCCGCCCCTCGTGGCGCTCCCGGCCCTCCCGGGTCAGCCGAAGGACGCGGCGCTCGCCGCGATCGGCACGGCCGGGCTCATCCCGGGCGCGATCACCGAGGCGCACGACGAGAACGTCCCCGCCGGCTCGGTGGTGGCGGCGAATGCGCTCGTCGACGCCGCGGGCCAGCTCCCTCGTGGCTCGACGGTCGACCTGTCGATCTCGCTCGGCCCCCAGCCGCGCACGGTCCCCGCTGGGCTCGTCGGTCAACCGCTCGCCGCGGTGAAGCAGGCCCTCACGGGCGTGCAGCTCAAGCTCACGTCATCCGAGGAGTTCAGTGACACGGTTCCGGCCGGCTCGGTCATCGCGCTCTCGCAGCCCGACGGAGCGGTCGTGCCTCGCGACTCGTCCGTGTCGGCAACCGTGTCGAAGGGTCCCGCTCCTGTGCCGGTACCCGATGTCGCCGGCCGATCGGTGACCGACGCGACGTCGATCCTCCAGGGAGCCGGCTTCCCCGTCGCCGGGGTCGAGGGCTCGCCTGCGGGCAAGGTCATCGCCACCGATCCACCTGCGGGTGAGGCGCATCAGCGCGGCACCTCGGTGCGCATCTTCACGCGGCGCTGACTCCGGGCGTCGCGTTCGGTTCGGGAGATCGTGATGGTGCGAACGGCAATCCGTCCCCGCGCAACCTTGTTCCACCTAGAGTGGCTCCGCCCCGTTCGTGGGGCGCGTTGGGGTGGTCTGCCGACGTGGCGTTCCCCAGCCGCCGCGACGAGGCGGCCACCCCAACGGGCCACCACGAACCGGGCGAGTCACCCACCGTTAGGGTGACAACGGTGCTCCGCCGACCCGCCCCGCTGACGGAGGCCGCGCTTCCCTCCCCCAGGCGAGCCTGGCTCATCACCTGGGTGGTCCTCGCCGGGGCGTTCTGCGTCTCGTTCACGATCACGATCCTCTCGGTCAGCCGGCCCGCGATCGCGAAGGACCTTCACGCGGACCCGTCGAGCCTCGTCTGGCTGATCTCGGGCCCGACGCTCGCCACCGCCCTGGTCTCGGCGACCTTCGGCAAGCTCGGCGACCTCCGGGGCCACCGACGGACGTATCTGTTCGGCGTCGTCGGCGCGATGGTGTTCGCCCTGGCCTCGGCTGCGGCATGGGACAGCCTGTCGCTGATCGGGTTCCGAGTGATCGGGGCGCTCGTCGGCGCCGCGACCGCCCCGTCGTCGATGGCGATCATCAACAGGTTGTTCCCGCCCGAGCGGCGTTCCGCTGCGCTGGGCTACTGGTCGCTGGTCGTGGCCGGCGGCCCGGTGGTCGGCCTGGTCGTGGGTGGGCCGATGGTGGACGCCTTCGGCTGGCGGATGATCTTCCTGCTCCAGGCACCGCTGATGGCCGCGGCTGCGCTCGCCGCGTTCCTGATCGTCCCCGAGACGCCTGCCCGGCGTGGCGTGCGCTTCGATTTCGCCGGCCAGTTGGTGCTGGGCGCGTCGGTGCTGGGAATCCTGATGTCGATCGATCGGGGCCGGGAGTGGGGTTGGGCGAACCCGGTGGTGATCGGGTTGCTGGTGGGCGGCCTCGCGCTGCTCGTCGTGCTGGTGAGGGTCGAAGGCCGTGCGGAGGATCCGCTGTTGCCGATCCAATACTTCCGACGGCGGACCTTCAGCGTGCCGGTCGCCATCCAGTTCTTCACGAACTTCGGCTACATGGGTGGGTTCATCCTCGCCCCGAAGCTCCTCGACGAGGTTCGAGGCCTGAGCCCCGGAGCGATCAGCCTCATGCTGATCCCGCGCCCACTCGTGTTCGCGATCTGTGGACCGATCGCGGGGTACTTCGTGCCGCGCCTCGGCACGCGCCTCTACGCGTTCTTCGGCGGCGCGACCATCACGGCATCGCTCGCGATCCTCGCGATGGTCAGCGACGACCCGGTGACCTTCTGGGTCGTCCTCGCCTTCACCATCTCGGGCATCGGGATGGGGAGCGCGCAACCTGCGATCGCGGCGTCGGTCGCCAACTCGGTCGAGGATCGTGACCTCGGCACCGCGGGCGCGACCCACCAGCTCATGGGGATGGTCGGCTCGTCGATGGGGATGAACCTGCTCGACACGATCCAGGTCTCACGCGCCCCGACGGTCGGCGTGACCGGGTCGTTCCACGACGCGTACCTGTTCGGCGCGATCGTCAGCGCGGTCGGCATGCTGCTGTCGTTCCTGCTGCCGGGCCGGACGCGAGTCGGTGGGGTGCCGAAGCCCCCCACCGATCGTTCCGTCGAGCACGAACACGCCGAGGCCGTTCGAGCCCAACTCATCGAGTTGCCCTGACGCGAGTCAGTCCGCGGTGATCTCCTTGATGGCGTCGGCGAGCTTCTGGGCGTTGGGGTCGGGCGCGCCACCCTGCATCGCCATCATCTTGGTCATGTCGCCCTGCACCTTGATCTTGCCGGCCATGAAGGCCTGCATTCCCGCCTGCGGGTTCCCGTCGACCAGGATCGCCTTCGCGGTCGCGTAATCGAGGGTCACCGTGAGGTCGGGGTTCTCGAGCTCGCCGAGCTCCATCTCCATCTTGCCGCCGGAGGTGTCCATGAACGCCTTGACCTCGCCGTCACCGAACGGCACCTCGGTCACGATCTGGTTCATCCGCACCACGTGAGGAGGTGCCGCTGCCGGCGCGTCGCCCTCGAACTGCTCGCGCAGCTCCTTCGCTGCCGCAACCCACTCCTCGGTCAGGAACTGGTACTTCGCCATCGGTTCTTCCCCTCGTCTGATCCTGGCCGAGCGATGCCGGCCCCCATTGGCAACCGTGCCCCGAGGGGCCGTCCCGGCGGTTCGACGCCGGTAGCCTGAAGTCTCGACATGAGTTGACCGCTCGGTCAAGTCATGCGCGGTAGTTCTGTCGCAGCCCTGTCGAACGCGGAGGCAGCTCGATGTCCAGCGATGCACGCGCCTCTCGGATCGCGAGCCGACAGCGCAACCCGAAGTGGCAGTCACCGCCGCTCCGGATCGACATGTCGATCTGCATCAACTGCGACACGTGCATCCGCCACTGCCCGCCCCAGTTCGGGGCGATCTTCAACCACGAGATCGACGTGATCATCATCCCCGAGCTCTGCTCGGGATGTGGGAAGTGCCTCGAGCCGTGCCCGGTCGACTGCATCTTCGACGATGCCGACTGGACGCCGGCCCCGCAGGGCTGGTGGGACGAGCCCGCCACCGACGACCCCTACCGCTGAGGATCGGCGCTCAACCGTTGGGGATCGGGACGGCTGTGGCCGAATCGGGACAGCCATGATGGTGCCGTAGCATTGCCGCCCTATGCCCGACCGGATCTCGCGCAACGAGGTGGCCCACGTCGCCCGCCTGGCACGGCTCACCCTCGACGACGACGAGCTCGATCGGTTCACCGGTCAGCTCGCCGACATCCTCGAACATGCCGAGGACATTGCCGCACTCGATCTCGCCGGGGTCGAGCCGATGACGCACCCGTATCCGCTGAGCAACGTGTTGCGTGACGACGTGGTCGGCTCGACCCTCGACCGCGACGAGGTGCTCGCCGCGGCCCCCCAGGCCGAGGACGGCTTGTTCCGGGTGCCGCCCGTGCTGGGAGAGGCGCCGTGAGCTCC
>DATEEV010000420.1:0-18184 GCA_035281005.1 Microthrixaceae bacterium
CGTGGTCCACACCGCGTTCGGCCTCGCCGTGATCCTCGACGTGCTCGGCCGCATCCCCGCGACGGTGGCCGCGGTGCTGCTCTACCTCGAGCCGGCCTCGGCGGTGCTGTTCGGGTGGTGGTGGCTGGGCGAGCAGCCGACTGTCGCGACGATCATCGGCGGTCTGTTGATCGCGGTCGCCGGCATCGTGGTGGGTTGGCATCCGGATCGGGCGACGATGCCCGCCTGACACGGCCGGTCGGTCGGAGGTGTCAGTCGGAGGTGTCGGGCCAGGGACTCGCCTCGCCGACCGAGGTGCCCAGCAGCTCGCCGCCTCGCCACACCGTGACCGGTCCGTCGTCGCTCACGACGATGACGGTGGTCTCGGGGTCGTCGTAGCTGTAGCGCCGGGCCGACGTGTGGCGCATGCCGCGGTACCCCTCGACCTCGGCCACGGCGTCGCCGCTCGGGATCAGCCGGACGCCGAGCTCGCGGAGGGTGCCGCCGTCATCGAAGATCGCTGCGCCGTCGACCTGGCTCAGCACGTGACGCAGCGGGGCGAGGTCGACCGCCCGGGTGATCCGCAGCGGCGGAGGCGACGGCAGCCGACGTTCGAACGCGTCGGTGTCGGCGTCGGTGGGGCGGTAGACGAGGATCGCGCCGGCACCTCGTGCTCCGAGGTCGTGCACCGCGAACTCGAGGAGATCGGTGAGCACGACCCGGTTACCCCACTCGCAGGAGCTGACCGACTCGATCCAGGCGCTCATCGGTGGCTCGTGGTGCCACGCGATCCCGTCCCAGCGGAGCAGGCCGAACGAGCCCACGACGCGCACCTGTCCCGCGGGGTGGCGTTGGACGACGGTCGCTCCGGTCACCTCCGCGATCACGACCAGGTCGCGTTCAGATCCGGCGGGCCGGTCGAACACGGCGATGGAACCGTTGCCGTCGGCCTCCCGCACGAAGAAGCTCGACAGTCCGTCGGCGAACATCCGGGCGCCGGTGATCGGCATCGGCCCGATCGGGCGCCGGGTGATCTCGAGCTCGGTGCCTTCCTCCCAGGTGTCGGGATCGGTGGTGGGGGCGACGATCGTGCCCACGCTCGGGATCCGCCTCTCGTGCACACGAGGGTGCAACGCGTAGTCGAGCTCCTCGAGCAGTAGGTCGTACCAGGGCATCGAACCGGTGAGATCGAACCCCAGCTCGTCGAGCTCGTCGCGGAGCCGAATCATGCGCCCGGTCGGTTGGGGCTCGGTCGGCGAGGGGAATTGCACGGGGTCGAACCTAACGACTCGGGCGGTGAACGCCACGCGCGGCGTCAGGTGCACTCGCTGGGGGCCGGGTCGCCTTCGATCCGCGCGGTGATCCACTCGACGAACTGCGGGTAGGCGTACAGGTAGGCGCCGTTGTGGTCCCAGGTCGCGTCGTGGAGGAACGTCGTCGGGACCTCCTGAGCGCAGAGTGCGGCGACGAGGGACTCGCTGCCCTCCTCGGGGACGAGTGGGTCCGCGTCGCCGTGCGCGACGATCACGGGGACTTCGACTTGTCGCGCATCGACCGAGTTCGTCTCGGCCGCGGCACGCCACGTCTCGGTGTTGGCGGGATCCTCCAGGAAGATCTCGTCGAGGGGTCGGTCGAGGGCGTTGATGATGTCGCCGGTGCACGCCTGCTGGGCGAGTCGCGCGCGCTCGGCGTCCTCCACCACGACCAGATCCGTGAGGTTCGTCTGCTCGTACACCTCCGACCAGGCCAGGATCGCCTCGGCGGTGAACGGGAAGACCTCGGGGTCGGTGGTGCCCTGCAGCAGGAACAGGGCGGCGTCCGTGACCGGTGCATGCACCGCAGCGCCGCGCACGTCGAGCTCGGGGGCGTACTCGTCGGCGATGCTGGCCGCGAACAGCGCCGCGTGGCCACCCTGGGACCAACCCCAGGTGACCGCGACCGACCCGCCGCCGATCGTCGAGGCCGCGCGAGCTGCGTCGAGCACGTTGTGGCCCTCGGCCAGGCCGACCAGGTACGGGTGGATCTCGTCGGGTTGACCGAGGCCCTCGTAGTCGGGGGCGGCGATGGCGTAGCCGGCCGCGAGGAACTCCTGCCCGCCCGGGATGGTGAAGGGGATCGCGCTCGACGGCGCGCACGCGTCGCCGACGCCGGTCGTGCCGTGCGCCCAGACCACCACGGGGTAGCCGCCGGCAGGCTTCGGCGTCGACGGCGCGATCAGGACGCCGGTCACCGGCACCAGGTCACCGGCGGGGGTCGACGACACGAACGTGATGCGCTGTCCGGTGCCGGGAAGGTTGGGGTCGAGCTCGAGCGGTTCGGTCTCGAGCACGTCGCCCGGGGCGCCTGAGTCGAGGACGGTGGCGGGCTCGTAGAAGGTGAGTGCCGGCGCAGGTGCGGTGGTGGAGGTGGGGCCGGGCTCAGGGTCGGTCGACACGTCGCCGCCGTCGTCGTCCGTGCACGCTGCCGTCATCGCCAACGCGAGCGAGATGGCAACCGCGAGCGCGCGTCGCACCTGGCGAGCACCGGTCATGGACCCTCCTTCGTCGGCCTGGCCCGTCGAGCGTAGGCACCCCGTGCACGCACGGCGGGTCACTCGAATATGTGCGCTCGCAGGTCGTCAGGCTCGCAGTGCCTTCTCGAGTGGTGCCGGGAACCGTGGCACCACCACGGTGCCGTCGAGCCAGGCCTGGAGCTGTGCGCCGCGTCGCTCGATGGCGCGACCGGCATCCGACCCGACGTCCTCCAGCAGCCGGTGGACGACCGCGCCGTCGGGGAGCTGCGCCCAACCGCCGACGATCCGACCGTTCCACCACACCGTCGGCCCGCCGTTGCCCGCGGTGTCGAACACCGCGTCGGCGTGGGGCCCGACGTACCAGTCGCGCTGCTTCCACCCCATCGTCGCCGGGTCGAGCCACGGCAGGAAGGCCGCCCACGGTCCCGGGCTCGTCACGCGGTCGAGGTCGTCGGACAACAGGTAGCCGGTGCTCACAGTGCCGTCGCCGAGCTCGACGTCGACCTCCACCACACCGAGCGCGGCGAGCGCAGCGCGGACCTTGAGGAGCCCGAGCCCCGTCCACCACGCCAGGTCGGTCTCCGTGCCGGGGCCGAAGGCCGCCAGCCACCGGCGGACCAGCCCCGTCGTCGCGGTGGCCGCGTCGGGCAGGTCGGAGAGGGGCCTGGCGGGCTCCCAGCGGTGCCGGCTGCTCGTCCACGATGCCGGCCGGCCTCGGCGGATCCGGCCCTCGGCGGAGAGGATCGTGAGGACTCGGGTCGTGACCCCCACCGTCCCACCCCACTTCTTGCCCTCGCCGACGGTGAGCTTGGCCTGCAATTCCGGAACGGCACGGGTGAGCTGCGACCCAGTGGGGGAGCCGAGGCGCGCGATGCCGTCGAGCGCGGCCTGCGTGGCGACACGCAACCAGGCAGCGCCGTCGTCGGTGATGCCGCCGGCCTCGACGTCCGCGATCAGCTTGCGTCGTTCGTTGGCGGCGACCGCGTCGGAGGCGGCCGACTGGGCCTCGGCGCGGACGTCGTCAGGAAGGACGAAGAGGGTGCGACGCATGCACAGGTGCTTGGTGAGGGAACGCTCCTCGTAGAGGGCGTGCTCCAACTGCTCGACCCGGAAGCCGTCGAGCCGCGCCCACGCGGCGATGAACACACCCGGGGGATCGGTGCCGTGAAGGCCGGCAAGCGAACGGGCGAGCGAGACCGGATCGGCGGCACGGCAGGCGGGAGCCAGGTGATGTCGCCGGCCGAGCCGAGCGCGTCGCTCCGCGACCGTCACCCGTCGTCGAGCCGTCATCACCGCAGCCGGTACGCGACGAGTTGGGGAGGATCCGCGTGGCCCACCGGTACGTAGATCGTGTCGTCGACCACCGCCATCCAGCCGTTGATGCCGCCGGCTGCCTCGGTCCGCCACACCTCCTCGCCGGTCTCGCGATCGAGGGCGAGCACCGTGCCGTCGAACAGCGCCGTGAGTACGAGGTCGTTCACCACGGTGACACCGCCCAGCGGGTCGCCCGGCACATCGACGTCCCAGACGACCTTCCCGGTCCGCGCGTCGATCGCGACGACCTCGCCGTCCGCCTGGTCGAATTCCGCTCCGAAGTACGCGGTCTCGTCCGGCTTCAGCTTCGCCGGCGCGTTGATCACTGCGGCGTAGACGATCCCCTCCGCCGTCGCCGGTGGAGTGAGCACCCCCCCGTACGTCCCCGGCGTGACCATCGTCGGACCGTCGAGCGCGGTCAGTTGGTCGTTCTCGTGATCGCCGACCTCGGTGCGCCACAGTGGTTCGCCGCTCTCGGGGTCGATGCCCACCACGATGCCGCCCTTCCCCGTCCCGATGACCACCTCGCCGTCGCCCGGTGGACGGGCGATCAGGGTGTGCACCATGTCGCGGTCGAACAGGTCGTGTGGAATCGCCTGGTGGTACCAGCGCAGCTCGCCGGTGTCGATGTCGAGCGCCACGGTCGACTCGGTGTACAGGTTCGGTCCGGGTCGGCTCGACCCGTTCGGGTACTCCGCGGTGCCGGGGAACGGTGCCGGATTGGCGACGCCCCAGTAGACGAGGCCCCGCGCCGGGTCGACCGACGGTGGGTACCACGCACCGCCGCCCGAGTTGACCTCGGGGTTGCCCCACACGTCCGGCGAGTCGACGGTGTCGAACGTCCAGCGGACATCACCGGTCGCCGCGTCGAGCGCGTGCAGCACGCCGCGGTCGCCACCCTGGTAGATGCCGCCGATGCTGACCGGGACGGTGCTCGCCAGCACCATGTCGTCGAACACCGTCGGCTGGATGCCGACGCCTCCCGAGGGGGTCGCGGTGATCTCCCGGGCCCAGAGCTCGCCGCCGGTCTCGGCGTCGAGGGCGACGACGGCCTTCGAGCTGACCCCGAACACCCGGCCGTTCGCGACCGCCACGCCGAAGGGGCCGATGTTGAAGCCGTAGGGCTTCGACGACCACTTCACCGTGCCGTCGTCGCGGTGCAGCACCGTGATGGTGCCGGTACCGTCCTGCAGGTAGACGACCTCGCCGACCACGATGGGGACGGTCGACAGGGGACCCTTCAGCTCTGCGGCCCATGCCTGCGTGAGCCGAGGCGCGGAGCGCGAGTCGATCTCGGCGTCGAAGGTGGCCCGCGAGTTGTCGTAGTCGCGACCTGGCAGCACCCAATCGTCATGGTGGTCCAACAGCTCCTGGGGTGATCCGTCGGGAACGGTGGTGGTCGTCGTGCTCGTCGGGAAGGCGGTCTGGTCGTCGTCGGCGCATCCCGCCGAGACCAGCGCCGGGACGATCAGCGACGCGACCACCCGCGCGACGACAGACCGGGCCCGCCATGTAGCCCCCGAGCTCTGCATCGCCACATTCCCCTCGTCACACGCACCGATGAGCGATCATCGTCGCACGGCGAACCATGCCCACGGACACCCGCTGCCCTGCGCCGGACCATACCCTGGCGCGATGACGAGCCGTTGGCGTCGACGCCTCGCTCAGCAGCCGGACCGGTTGCCGTCGTTGCCCCTGCGAAGCCGCCACCTCTCGAACGGTGAGTACCTCCCGCCCCCGCGGACGAGGGCTGATCGTGACCTCGAGACCGCCGCGTACGCCCGGGCCGCGGCCGCTGCCGATCGACTCGGTGTCGATCGACGTCGGTTCCTGTCCTCGAGCGCGGGCGTGGCTGCCGTGCTCACCGCGTTCAATCTGGCCGCCTGCTCCGGCGACGAGCCCCGCGCGGCATCCACGAGACGTTCCACGACCACAGGCGGGTCGACCTCCACCACGTCGGTCCCCGGTGGCACATTCGTCGTGCCCGAGCCCGAGGAGGTCGAAGCCTGCGAGCAGATGCTCGGCGGCACCGAGTTCATCTTCGACGTCCACACCCATCACGTGGTGCCCGACGGGCCGTGGCGCGACGCCGCACCGCGGATCGAGGACATGATCCTCGGACTGGTTCCGGCGGGATGCAACGAGGCGGACCCGTTGCGCTGCCTCGATCGCACTGCCTACCTGCACGACATGTTCCTGGCGAGCGACACGACGATCGCGCTGCTCTCCGACGTTCCCAACTCGGGACCGCTCGACGCCCCCGTGCCGTGGCAGGAGAAGCGTGAGACTCGCCAGCTCGCCGACGCGTTGACGGTGGCTGGGCACCCTCGGGTCCTGCTGCACGACGTGATCGCACCGAACTTCGGCGATCTCGGCCAACGACTCGCAGAGATGGAGGCGAACGCGGCGACCGGCGACCTCGCCGCGTTCAAGGTCTACACGGCGTGGGGCCCCGGTCGTCAGGGCTACGACCTCGACGACCCGGCGATCGGGCTCCCCGTCGTCGACAAGGCGCACGAGCTCGGCGTGAGGGTGATGTGTGCCCACAAGGGCCTGCCGCTGCTCGAGTTCGATCGGCGCCACAACGGGCCCCGAGACGTCGTCGCGGTCGCGGCGCAGTACCCCGACATGGATTTCATCGTGTACCACGGCGCGTACGAGATCGAGGCGACCGAGGGCCCGTATGACCCCGGCCGCGCGATGCGAGGCGTCAACAGCCTGGTCAAGGCACTCGACGACCATGGCATCGCGCCGAACGCCAATGTCCACGCCGAGCTCGGCACCACGTGGCGAGAGACGTTGAGCGCCCCGACCGAGGCCGCCCATGTCCTCGGCAAGCTCCTCACTCGGGTCGGGGAGAACAACGTCATGTGGGGCACCGACGGCATCTGGTACGGCTCGCCGCAGCCGCAGATCGTGGCGTTCCGCAGCTTCCAGATCTCGCCCGAGCTCCAGGAGCGTTTCGGTTACCCGGCGCTCACGCCCGAGCTGAAGGCCAAGGTCTTCGGGCTCAACGCGGCCCGGGTGTTCGGCATCGACCCCATGGACCTGCGCTGTGCGCTGGATCCCGATGGGCTCGGCGCGGCGCGGGCACAGGCTGCCTCGTTCCGCGACGACGGTGTGGTCGACCCGTGGCAGCCGCGCGGTCCGTCGACGCGCCGTGAGGTGCTCGCCTGGCTCGCGCGTCTCCGGGAGCCGTGGACGCCGGTCTGAGCGGGCCATCAGAACTGACGGCGTCTACCACTCCATGCGATCGACGAGGTCGGAGCGCTCGGGGCGGAGCACGCCCCGTTCGTCGGCCGCGACCTCACCCAGGTCGTCGATCCGCTCGACGCGGCTCGTCGGGCCGTGATGGCCGGTGGCGATCCGCCTGGCACCCTCTGGCCCGTCCCACGTGGCGACCGTGCGGTCGTCGATGTTGCCGTCGGGGTCGCGGGTGACGACGCGATAACGCCGCGGGACAGGCCTCGAGGAATCGTGGCTCATGGTTGCTGCAGTTCGGCCGAGCCCAGCACGGCGGCGACTCGCTGGTGGCCGTTGCGCTCGGCGATCTCGCGGGCGGTGAGCCCGTCGAATCGGTGGGCGCCGGCGCGGGCATGGTGGCCGAGGAGTTGCTTCACCGACTTCAGGTCGCCCTTCGCCGCGGCGAACATGACTGCGGTGGAGCCCTGCTGGTCGACGACCTCGGTATCGGCACCGGCGTCGAGCAGGAGGCCGAGCACCTCGTGCTCGCCGGCGTTGGCCGCGTACATCGACGCCGTGTACCCGGAGTCGTCGGTGACGTCGAGGGCCGCGCCTCGGGCCACCAGGTCGGCGACCAGCGGGACGGCACCCACGTAGGTGTGGGCCATGAGCGACGTGACACCGTCCGGGCGCGTCGCGTCGGGATGCACCTGATCGGTGCGGGTCAACGGCGTGCCCCCTGATTCCACCATCGTCACGACCGCCGCAGCGAGCTGCGACGAGCCGGCGCTCATCAGCACCGCAGCTGCCGACGCGACGCGACGCACGAGCTCGTCCGCGGTGACCCACGACGAGCGCCCGTCGTCGCCGTCGATGACGAGGATCCCTCCGTCGTCGTCGGCGTGCACGTACAGCGTCGAGCTCACGGCATCAGGGTTGGAACTCTTGGGTGTAATACGGGTAGTCGCGCGCCGCGACCTGGTCGCGCTCCATCTGGTACCAGGGGCTGCTCGGCTCCGGGTAGTTGGGTCGCCCCCGCGCCGGGCCCACGTCGATCAGGTTCCGGCCCTGGTTCATCTGTTCGTTGATCCAGTACCGGTTGTGCGCCATCGACGCGGCATCTGAGGTGAACGGCGGCGGCTGGTAGTACTCGCCGCCCATCTGGTTCGCGGCAGGGATCACGCGGGTGCGCATGTCCTCGCCCATCATGACCGGCGGCTGGGTCGACGGTCGCGGCCCGTTGTCGACCGCGACGCCCTGCGAGTCGACCACGAAGCGGGCGGCGTTGCGGTCGGTGACGGTGCCGGCGCTGTCGACGACGAACCGTGCGGTGTCGGTGGGCGGTGCCGGGGTCTCGACCGCCGGTCGTGCGCCTGCGAGGCGGGTGTTGATGCCGTGGGTGATGGATTGGCCCGCCATGCCGGTCACCGTGTTGAGCGCGACGCTCTCGAGGCTGATCGGCTGACCCGACACCACCGAGGTGACGACCTCGCCGCCGGCGCCGGACGCTGCGCCGACGAGCATCGCGCTGCGCAGGCTGCTCCCACCCGGAATGGCCCCGAAGGCTCCGTTGACGGCGACGCCGCGTGGGTTGAACGTGCCGGTGGCGATGCCTTGGATCGCGGACATGCCCACACCCACGAGGATGCCGACGCCGAGGGCTTGGGTGCCCGGGAAGAAGAGCAGGCCCACGCCGACCGCGGCGACGCCCACCATGGCGAGGGTGCCCCACGGGTCGTCCTTGATCGCCTCCCAGGCCTGGCCGAGGCGGCCCTGCTCCTGTTGCTGGCGGATCGCGTCGTACTGCTCGATGCTCACCGGCTGCAGGCCGGCGGGGTCGAGGTGGTTGACCGGGTCGAGGAACCCGTAGGAGTACACGCCGGCTGCACCCGGGCGGCCCGGAACGGCGAGCAGCGGGTCGGGCGAGAGGAATTCGCGGGTCGCGGGGTCGTAGACCCGCGCGCCCATCCAGACCAGACCGAACGCGGTCAGCTCGTTGCGGAACCCGACGTGGGGTGACGGGTCCGGATCGGTGCCCCATGGGTCCGACGGCGGCTCGGTCCATCCGGCGGCCGTGCGATGGTGACCACCCAGGTACAGGGAACGGGTCGCGCCCACGCGGAGCGGGCTCCCGGTGAGCGCGTCGTCCCACAGCACGGGCGTGCCGTCGACGTCGACCGGCCGGCCCAGGCCGTCGTGGACGATCTCGTGGGAACTGGCCCGGCCGTCGGCGTCGATGCGCTCGAGACCGACGAGACGGCCGAGAAGGTCCCAGCGGTAGGTGGTGGTGGACCCGGACGAGTCCCGCGAGGCCACCCGACGACCGGCCCGGTCGTAGGACAGCTCGGTCGATGATCCGTCGGGATGGACGACCGACTCGATCCGTCCGGCGGGGCCCCGGCGATACGACGTCTCGCCGTCCGGGTCGAGCTCGGCGGCCAGCAGGCCGTCGTCGCCGTACCGGTAGACGTGGCGTCCGCCGTCCGCGTGCAGCGTCTCGACCAGCCGGCCCGCGTCGTCGTAGCGGAACGTCGTGCCTCGGGCGTCGACCGTGATGCGACCGGCGCGGTCTCGTCTGACCGTGTCCTCGGTCGGGCGTTCGATGATGCCGAGATCGGGGTCGTCGAGGCCGACGATGCGCCCCCTCGCGTCGCGACGCACACCGATGCGCGTGCCGTCCTGGTTCCACGCCGTGATCGCGCCGTCCGCGTCGCGGTCGATCCGGAGCGATCCGATGGGTGAGCTCGTGCGGCGCAGCCGCCCGATCTCGTCCCGCTCGAACGTGGAGAGGACCTGGTCGGCCACCCGGAGTGTCTCGGCGAGGCGGCCGCGCTGGTCGTAGGTGAACGTCGTATCGACGACGCCACCGGATCCGATGGCGACCGTGCGGCCCATCGAGTCGAGAGTGAGGTCGACCTCGGTGCCGTCGACCCGGGTGGTGGCCGTCACGCGGCCGGTCGGGTCGAGCCGGTCGGTCGTGGTGGCGCCGGTGGGGTCGGTGACACGGCTGACCCAGCCGATCGGGTCATAGTCGAACGACGTGACGTCACCGTTCGGTGCGGTCGTCGAGGCCAGGCGGCCACGGGCGTCGTAGTCGAGTCGTGAGGTGGACCCGGCGGCATCGGTGGCCGCCACCAGCTGACCTCGCCGGTCCCACTCGAGCTCGGTGCGGCCGCCGGTGCCGTCGATCAACGCGCTGAGCCGCCCGGCGGCGTCGACCTCGTAGTGCTCGCCGCGGCGGGGGCCGGTGGATGCCAGCAGCTCGCCCGACGCAGCCCGGGTCAGCTCGACTCGACCAGCGGGCCCATCGGCGGCGAGCACGCGACCCATCGGGTCGAGCTCGAAACGCGTCGTCATCCCGTCGCGCTCCATCGCGACCATCTGACCCGCGGCGTCGTAGGTCCAGCGGTCGACGCGGCCCGACGGCCAGTGGCGGGCCGTCGGTCGCCCGGCGGGGCTGAACTCGAACTCGTAGCGGGCCCGCGTCTCGTCGACCACGGCCACCACGCGGCCGTACTGGTCGACCTCGCTGGAGACCGAGGTGCCGTCGGGGTGCACCACGTGGGCCACGCTGCCGTCGAAGTGGTACTCGTAGCGGGTGCGTCCGCCGTCGGGGGCCACCGAGACCACGGTTCGACCCAGCTGGTCGAGCTGCCGGCGCCACTCGCGCCCGGCGGTGTCAGTGACCTTCACGACCCGCGACTCGCCGTCGAGCTCGCGGCTGGCGACGTTGCCCTCCGGGTCGATCGCCGCCACGAGGTTGTTGGCGGCGTCGTAGACGTGGGAGTAGCGCACTCCGTCCGGGCCGACGACCGCCTCGAGGTTGCCGAAGAGGTCCCACTCGAAGGCGACCTGCGATCCTTCGCCGTCGACGAAGGTCGCCAGCTTTCCGTTCGGCCCGTGCGAGGCGTGCCACGACTGGCCGACCGGGTCGGTCCCCGAGAGCGGTCGCCCCGCGGCGGTGTAGGCGAAGCGCGTCGCGGCGTCCCCGATCAGGGTCTCGATCGTGCGCCCGGCGTCGTCGTTGACGATGGTGGTGACGGTTCCGGCTGCGTCGACGATCTCGACGGGCATCCCGGCGGCGTCGTAGCGAACCGAGGTTCGCTGCCCGAGCGCGTCGGTCACCGAGGTGAGCTGGCCGTCGTCGTCGTGCTCGAAGGTGGTCGCGACGCCGTCGGCGTCGACGACCCGGCGGGTCAGGTCGGTGTCGGTCAGCTCGACGGTGATCGCGGCGCCGTCGGGACCGACGATCCGTGTCGGCCGGCGGTGCTCGCCGTCGTAGGCGTAGGTGGTCCGCTCGCCGTTGCGGTGGGTCTCGACGACCAGCCGGTCGAGCTCGTCCCACTCCCACGCCGCAGAGAGCCCATCGGGATCGGTCCGGGTCAGGAGGTTGTCGCGGTCATCGAAGGAGTACTCGGTGACGGCGTTGCACCGATCGACGATGCGGGTGACGTTGCCCCGGTCGTCGTAGGTCAGGCGCATGGACCGGCCGAGGCCGTCGACCAGCGCGGTCAGGTTGCCGCGGTTGTCGTGGGTGAAGGCGTTGCGCGGCCCGTCGACCGTGTCCGACACCAGGGTCGTGCCATGCTCGGAGTACTCGTAGCGAGTGGTCCGGCCCATCTCGTTGGTCTGTTCGACGACACGACCCTGCTCGTCGTGGACGTTGAGGGCGAGGCGCACACCGTCCTGGTCGGTGACGGAGGTGATCAAGGGGCCGTCGACGCCGAAGCGGAGGTTGCCTGCGGGTCGTTCGACCTCGACGAGCACCCCCGCGGGGTCGTAGCGGTAGCGGACCGCACGGCCGTCGTCGGTCGTGACGGTGCTGACCCGGTCCGACCGCCAGGAGAAGCGCACGCGACGACTCGAGCGCTGCTCGGCGAGGCTGGTGATGCGACCGTCGACGTCGCGCTCGACCTCGAGGATCGCGCCGCTGCCAACGCCCCCCGTGAAGCGTCCGGTCTCGTCGAAGGTCCATTGCTTGGTGTGGCCCTCGTGGAGGATCCACCCACCGCCGTCCGCGGCGCGGGTGACGTGGAACGGACGCGGTCCGACAGATCGGAACCTGCCTGAGCCGTCGTCGACGAACGCGACCACCGCTCCGTCGGCGATGTGGGCCCACACGACGGAGTCGCCCGCGGGACGGACGCGCAGGTCGAGCACCGAGGTCCAGCCCGGACCGAAGGCGCCGACGGTGTCGGTGGCGAGCGAGTTGTAGGTGCGCACCACGTCGAGGACCGCCGACCAGCCGGGGAACGCGAGGTCGTGGTCGACGTGGACGAAGTTGCCGTTGGCTGCGCAGATCGGATCGTCGACGAAGCCCGAGGTGGGCGGCAGACCGAACAGCGCGGACGGCTCGACTGTCACCGGGCCCGGCGGGGGGGTGATCCCGGCGGCGGCGAGCGCAGCGGCGACGTCGGTGTCGGCGACGGTGACGACGCCAGCACCCTGGACATCGGCCGCGACGAGCGCGTCGTGGACCTTGCCGACGAAGCGCTCGTTCTGGCCCATCGTCCCCAGCGTCTCGTCGACGGCGGGCAGCGTGTTGCTGCTCACGCCGTAGTCGGGACTGTTGGCGAGCACGCTGGACTGGAGCGTCACCAACGAGGTGAGCGTCTCCTCCAGTGGCGAGCGGAGGCGGGAGCTGGCCTCGACGAACGAGGCGAGGTCGACGGGATCGGCGGAAGTCGTGGTCATCAGGTGGTCATCCCCGGTAGAAGCCGGCGGTCGCGGCGAAGGAGGGTTCGGTCGGTAGCGGGACCGGCTCCGGTTCGGGTGGGAGGTCGTCGTGGCCGGTGAGGCCACCCCAGAAGCTGTCCCAGCCACTGCGGCTCTCCTCGACCTCCCTGGTCTTGCGGGCGAAGAGCACACGGTTCTGCTGGTCCATCGCGAGCTGCCAGGCCTTGGCCCAGTTGGTCGCGTCGAGGCGAAGGTTGGCGATCATCGTGTCGAGCGACGTCTGTTCGTCGTTGGCCCGGGTGATGAACTGGTCGGCGTAGGCGCCGAGCCATGACTTGAGCGCTCCCTCGACGTCGGCGAATCGGGTCGTCGCCGCCGTCTCGAGGTCGTCGGCGAAGGCCCACAGCTGGCGCGCCAGGCTGAGACTGCCATGCCAGTCGAACTTCACGTCGGCTCCTGCGGACAGGCCCATGTCGCTATACCTTCTCGGGGTTGGTGGTCGTGGAGAGGATCGGGAGACCGACCTGCACCATCGTCGGGCGGCGGTCGACGACCAGCACGCCGCGACCGGGTGGCATCGGGGTGCCGGGCCGGATCGGCGCCTTGACGCCGGTGGTCTGGAAGAACTCGACGGCGTCGTCAGGCTGGAGGTGCAGCGCTCGTCTCGCCTTGCGCACCTCGTTGAGCATCGCGTTCATCGAGAACCCGCCGAGGCTGCGGCTCTCGATCGTGGCGACGATCCGTAGATCGTCGACGCGCACCAGGCGCTCCCAGAGCCCGGTGAGGGAGGTGTCCTCGAGGGCGTCGAGATCGTCGACGACGAGGACCCGCGGTCGGGGGCCCGGGAGGGACTCGCTCACGGTAGCGAGCTCGTCGAGCACGGGTGCGATCGTGTCGGTGCGACCGAAGGCGGCGCGCCCGAGGCCGGCTACCGAGGCCAGCGGGCTGCCCGCCGGGCCGACCGCCCACACCTCGATGCCGTCGGCGAGGAGGCCGGCGGCCACCAGTGCGGCGGCAGTCGAACGCCCGGATCGGGGAAGCCCGGCGATGACGGCGTGGGAGTGGGACAGGTCGATCGTGACCGGATCGAGGGTGAGGTCGGCGATCCCCAGGACGACTTCGAGCTCGTTCGCGCGCCGCTGGTCGGCGGTGAGCTCGACGAGCTCGGGGAGTGGGGCGGTGCGCACGGCGGGCTCACCGGCGCCTGCCGCGAGGAGGTCGTGGGCCCGTCGGGCGATCTCGGCCGCCTGGGACGCGCCGTCGGGCTCGGTCGAGACACAGGCGATCTGCACGAGTCCATCGCCCTGCCACAACCCGCGTCCCGGCGCCAGGTCCAGGCCGCGGGCCCGGGCCATCGGGATGCCGTGGTCGGTGTAGCCCGACTCTTCCGACTGGCGCAGCACGACGCGGTTCGAGACCGCCGACTGGACCAGCGGGTTGACGCCACCGCGCCGATCCGCGGTGAGCACGACGTGGATGCCGACCTGGCGGCCGTCGAGGACGATCCGGTGGAACTTCTCGAGCCACTGGTCGAGTGGGTTGCCGTACCCACCGCCGCTGAAGGCCGCGACCATGTTGGGGTAGCCGTCGACGAGCAGGAGCACCCGAGGCAGCTCCCCGCCCCGCTCGCGGTAGGCGGTCAAGGTCTCCGCCTGCAGTTCGGCGAGGGCGCCCCGGCGACGCTCGACCTCACCGTCGAGGAGGGCGACGATGCGGGTGACGGCCTCGAGGTCGTCACCGGTACCGATCGCGGCGACGTGGGGCAGCGGCTCGAGGCCGCGCAGTGCCCGCGACGCGAAGTCGATGCCGAAGACGACGACCTCGTCGGTGCCGGCCTCGGCGGTGGCCGCGACCGCGACCGTCCGGAGCAGCGTCGTGCGCCCCGATCCGCCCGAGCCGTAGACGAGCAGGCCGCCCCCGTCCTCGAGGTCGACCATCGCCGGGTACTGGTCCTGGTGTTCGGGGTCGTCGATGAGGCCGAGCGTGATCATCCGACCCGCCAGTGCGTGGCGGTCGGAACCGTCGCTGGGCTCGGTGCGGTCGTCGTCGAGCAGGGCGTCGACGGTGACGAGGTCGGGCAGGGTCTCGCGCCACGGAGAGCGCGCCGGTGGAAAGTCGCACGTCGCCGCGGCGGCCACCACGGCATCGATCAGCACGTCGAGGTGGGTCGCGGCCGGCGCGGCCTGGTCGATGGCGACATCGGTGACGGCCCGCACGCGGTGGGCCGTGGGCTCGAGCCCGAATTCCTCGACGATCGTCGGGCTCTCGTGGTCGCTCGCGATCATCGGTGCGCTGGCATAGGCCGACTGGAACGGCATCAGCTCGCGGGGTCCGAGGCGCGCGTAGGCCCGACCCCGGAGCGGCACCGGGATGTCGGCCGCCTCGGGACTGTCGATCACGGCGTTGGACTCCGCCCGATCGAGCATCCGCAGCGAGACCCGCAGGTTGGTGTTGGCGAGGATGTTGTCGTTCACCGACCCCGAGGGGCGCTGGGTGGCGAGCACGAGGTGGATGCCGAGGCTTCGGCCGCGCTGGGCGATGTCGACGATGCCGGCGACGAACTCGGGGATCTCCTTGACGAGGGTGGCGAACTCGTCGACCACGATGATCAGCGAGGCGGGTGCCTCGTCGGGATGCTTCGCCAGCATCTCCTCGAGGTCCTTGGCCCGGCCCTCCATGACCTGCATCCGCCGATTCAGCTCGGCGCGCAGCGAGGTGAGGGCCCGCAGCGCGAGGTCGGCGTTCAGGTTGGTGACGTAGCCCACGGTGTGGGGCACATCGCGGAAGACCGTCGACGAGGCGCCGCCCTTGTAGTCGACGAAGAGGAAGTTGAGCCGGGTCGGTGGGTAGCAGGTGACCAGCGACGCCACCATCGACTGCAACAGTTCGCTCTTGCCGGCGCCCGAGGTGCCGCCGATGAGGGCGTGGGGGCCATCCGCGACGAGGTCGAGGTGGAACACGCCGTCGGCCGCGAGCCCCACGGGATGATCGAGGCCGTAGGGCCGGTTCGTCATCCAGCGGGCGACGACCCAGGCGGCGTCGGGGTGATCCTCGCCCAGCACCGTGAGCAGCGGCGCGGTGCGGGGGATGGCCGTGGTGGCGTTGGCGACCGACGCGTCGCGCACGGGGGCCAGGCTGCGAGCGACACGGTCGGCGACATCGGGGTGGACGCGGCCGAGATCGACCTCGAGCGGGGCGATCTCGGGGTCGGTGCGCCACAGGGTGGCGACGCCGTCGGTCGCGAGCTGGCAGTCGACGACCGCTGCGGCCTGGCGGGGCACGCGCGACTCGCTCGAGCACAGCCACATCACCGAGATGCCCGCGTCCGGGCACAGGTCCAACAGGCGCGACACCAGGCCCGGGTCCGGTTCGAGGTCGCCGTCGAGCACCACGAAGAGCCAGGGCCAGCGGCGGTCGGTCGTCCGGTCGGGACCACTGCTGCGCAGCTCGGCCACCTCGACGAGCTCGGCGAGCAGTCGGCGGGCGCCGTCGACCGTGCTGGTGAGGTGGCGTCCCGCGAGCGGGCTGGTGGCCGAGCGGGCCTGGGGCAACCACTTCAACCAATCGGCGAAGCTCCGCTCGGACGAGATCGCCGCCGCGACGATCAGGTCCTCGGGGCTGTGCAGGCAGGCGACCTGCACCGCGATCGATGCGGCGACGTCGTCGACGTGGGAGTTGTCGCCGTGAACACCGACGACGCCGACCTCGGCGAGGTCGACGGTGATGGGCACGCCGGTGAGCCGGTCGTGTCCGGTGAGTGCCTCTTCGAGCTCGGCGACGAGGCCGTCGTCGTCGGTGGGGTCCTGGCCGCGTTGGTTCTCGACGGTCAGCCGGCTCGGTGCGTCGCCCACACCGATGCGGACCGTCAGGAAGTCGGGGGCGTCGCGGCCGCGGGGCCAGAGGTCGATCGTCCGCAGCTCCGCCCGCCGGGCCAGGTCGGCCAGATCGGGCGCGGAGCGGACGCGCTCGACGCGCTCCTCGGCCAGCGCTGCGTCGATCTCGTGCCGGCGGCGCTCGATGCGCTGGCGGTACGTCTCGACGGCCTTCACGTGGCGGTGGCGGCCGGAGCGCCGGTCCTCGAAGAAGTTGGCCACCATCGCGATCGGCGACATCAGCGTGAGCAGCAGGAACTGCGGCTGACCACTGAACGCGAACATGGTCAGGCCGGCACCGAGGGGCGCGAGCACGGCGAGGAGCTGGAAACGACGCCGTTCGGGCGTGGTCGGCGGCGGACCGAGCGGTTCGAGCTTGCGCTCCTGCACCCGTTCCGGGCGGTAGGGGGTGCGGTGGAACTCGATCTGGCCGAGCCGGTCGATCGCGGTGTCGGTGGCACGGATGAACTCGCGGAAGGCGAGGCTCGTGGCACCGACGGTGATGACGTCGTCGCCGGTCACCGCCGAGGGCTCGGCCATCTTCACCCCGTTGATCCGCAGCGCGTTCTGGGCGGTGGGATCAGGGGTGATGGTGACGGCCCAATCGGCGCCGACGTCGACGCGGAGGTGCGAGCGCGAGACGGTGGGGTCGGTGACGATGATGTCGCAGTTCTCGCCCCGGCCCAGCAGGTGCGACCCACGGTCGAGGGGTGCGCTGTGGCCGGAGTCGGGGCCGGCCAGCACGTCGACGCTCACCGCACGGACCGGCGTGGGTGGGGGCGGGGTCGCGACCGCGGTGGGGCCGAGCACGAGCTCGTCGCCGGACACCAGTCCCGACTCGCCCACCGGCCGGTCGGGGTCGAGGATGGCACCGGTTCGGACGAGCAGCAACCGGGGCGCGCCGGGTCGGACGTCGCCGATGTGCTCGGCGACGTCCATCGCCAACCGGGCCGAGGGCTGGTCGGGGTCGATCTCGACCCTGACGTCAGCATGCCCGTGGCCCGGCCGGTGGACCCGGACGAACAGCTCCAAGACAGTCGCCTCGTGTCGTTACTTGTCGGCCGCGACGGTCTTCTGGACCTGGTCCTTGATGTAGTTGCTGAGGCTCATCTGCGCCTCGTCGGCCTTGCCTTTCGCGGAGGACGTGAACGTCGACACGCTCGAGACCGCCTGGTCCTTGGCATTGCCGGTCCAGTCCGTGCCCTGGAGTTGCGAGAGGTGCCCGTCGAACAGGCCGTTGATCGCGGTGAAGTGGCGGTTCACGGTCGCGCTCAGCGCGTCGAGCGCCGCGGTGTCGACGTCGACGTAATCGACGGTCTGCACCGCGGGCGGGGTGATCGGCGAACCGTTCACCGAGATCTGCAGCGGCTGACCGCCGAGCGAGGCGGCGATGTTGGACGTCGAGACACGGATGGCCTCCGCGACCGCGCCGAGGTCCTTGTTCAGGTTGTTGGCGAAGTCTGCGGCGAGCTGGCCCGCGCGGGTCTTGAAGTCGACGGCGTTCGGGCCGAAGTAGTGCACGCCGACGACGTCGTCGACGAGCGCGACCAGCTCGCTACGGATGGCATCGAACTTGGCCTGGGCGTCGGTGCCGTAGCTGTGCACGCTGGTCGGATTCACTCGGACGACGGTCATGTTGCTCCTTGCT
>DATEEV010000421.1:0-7271 GCA_035281005.1 Microthrixaceae bacterium
CGGGGCGGACGAACCGATCGTGATGCCGGACAGCACCCTGGCGGTGAACCGGCCACACAGGTCGGGGTCGAGCACCTCGACCCCGGTGAGCTCGGAGGCCTCGGTCCCTGACGTCGGCGGATCGAGCTCGGGCAGGACGAACGGCACACCGAGCGCGGCCGCGGCATCGCGTCCGACGCCGATCACCGAGAGGGCGTCGGGCCGGTTCGGCGTGACCGCCAGGTCGAGGAGCGCATCGGCCTCGACCCCCATGGCCTCGGCGAAGCCGGCTCCCACGTCGAGTTCGGCCGGCAGTACCAGGATGCCGCCGTGTTCGTCACCGAGCTCGAGCTCCCGGCTCGAACACAGCATGCCGTTCGACCACTCGCCACGGAGTTTGCGGCGGGCGATCTCCATCCCACCGGGCATCTTCGTGCCGATGGTCGCCAGGGCCACCAGGTCCCCGACTTCCATGTTGAACGCCCCGCAGCAGACCTGCAGCGCCTCACCGTCGCCGGGGTCGACGTCGACGAGCTGGATGCGGTCGGCATCGGGATGGGGGCGCAGGCCGAGCACCCGGGCAACGACGATGCCGTCGAGGCTGCCGCCGAGGAGCCGGACGTCCTCGGTCTCGAGGCCGATCGCGCTGAGGAGGTCACCGAGTGCGAACGGGTCGAGGTCGACCTCGGGTGCGTACTCGCGCAGCCAGGACAGGAGGATCTTCATGCGTCGACCTCAGAACTGCCGGAGGAACCGGACGTCGTTGGTGACGAGCTCGCGCAGGTCTTCGAGCCCGTGGAGCTGCATCGCCAGGCGGTCGATGCCGAACCCGAACGCGAAGCCGGTGTAGACCTCGGGATCGATCCCACCGGCGCGCAACACGTTGGGATGGACCATTCCGCATCCGCCGAGCTCGATCCACCCGCCACCGGGGCGCGACATGTCGAACTCGGCCGAGGGCTCGGTGAAGGGGAAGTACGACGGGCGCAGCCGAGTGGTGCGATCGTCACCGAAGAGGGCCTTCACGAACATCTCGATGGTGCCGGCCAGGTCGGCGAAGGTGATGCCCCGGTCGACGACCAGCCCCTCGATCTGGTGGAACACCGGCAGATGAGTCGCATCCGCGGTATCACGCCGGAAGGCCCGGCCCGGAGCGACGATGTAGATGGGAGGCTCCGACTCGAGCATGGTGCGGATCTGCACCGGCGACGTGTGCGTGCGGAGCAGCACCGTCTCGGGCTCGCCGACGTCGAGATACAGCGTGTCCCACATGCTGCGCGCCGAGTGGTCGGGCGGCATGTTCAACGCCTCGAAGTTGTACCAGTCGGACTCGATCTCGGGCCCCTCGGCCACGGTGTAGCCCATGCCGACGAAGACGTCCTCGAGCAGCTCCCAGGTGCGGGTGACGAGGTGGCGATGACCGACGTGCGAGGTGGCCACGACCTCGGACAGATCCAGGCGCTCGGACTCGAGCCTCACCCGGCTCTCAACGGCCTCCAACTCGGCGAGTCGCGTCTCGACGGCTGCCTCGAGCTCGCGACGTGCCTCGTTCAGTGCCTTGCCGACCGCCTTGCGGTCGTCGGCGGGAAGGTCACGCAACGCCGCCTTGAGCGAGGTCAGGACCGAGGTGCGGCCGAGGTACTCGGCGTCGATGGCACGGACCTCGTCGGGACTGGCGGCGACCCCGAGCTTCGCGATCGCCTCGTCGAGCGCGGCGCGAGCCGAGGCGCTCGGGCTCGATGCGCTGGCGTTCGGGTCATCCGGCGAAGGCATGGCCCTCCATTCTGGCCGCCGGACGCGACCGGCCGGGAATCATTACCGTCACGCGCGGCGCTGGCGGCGCGCCTCGAACAACAGCACCGTCGCCGCCATGGCCACGTTGAGCGACTCGATCGGCCCGTCCATCTCGATGTGGGTCCACCGGTCGACGAGGGCGTCCGGGTCGAGGCCGTGCGCCTCGCTCCCGACGACGATGCCGATCGCGCCCGCGAGCGGGGTCGAGACGTGAGCATCGCCTCGGCCGGCGGCGGTGCCGATGAGCTCGAGGGCACCGTCGTCTCCGTTCATCTCTGCCAGGTGCTCGATCTCGGCGATCGGCACCCGCAGCACCGAACCCGCCGACGACCGCACGACCTTGGGGCTCCACAGGTCGACAGTGCCACCGGTGACGACGACACCGGCCGCTCCGGCGGCCTCGGCCGAGCGCAGGATCGTGCCCGCGTTGCCGGGGTCCGCGACGCGATCCATCACCACCACGGGCCGCTGCCGGTCGACCGCTGCCTGTACGAGCGCCTCACGTGATGTCGTCGCGATGCGAGCCACGGCCGCGACCGGACGGGGCGTGACGGTGTCGAGCACCCGGCCCAGCACTCCCGGCTCGACCAAGGTCGGTTCGACCGACCCCGGACCGACCGATCCCGGACCGCCGCTGTCGGGGACCGTGGCGTCCGGCTCGGTGTACAGCGCCACGATCTCGGTGCCTGCGGCCAGGGCGTCCGCGACGAGCACGGGTCCCTCGATGACGAACTCACCTGTCTCGTGACGCGCATTGCGGCGCCCCAGGAGGCGCCGCAATGCCGCGATCTCAGGGTGACGCGCGCCGAGGGGACTCAGCTCGCGACCTCCTCCGGTGCCGCGGCCAGCGCGACCTCCACGAGCGATGCGAACGCAGCAGCGTCGGTGACGGCCAGGTCGGCGAGGACCTTGCGGTCGACCTCCACCTCGGCGGCCTTCAGCCCGGCGATGAAGCGACTGTAGGAAGTGCCGTTCAAGCGGCAGGCCGCATTGATCCGCTGGATCCAGAGGCGGCGCATCTCGCCCTTGCGGGCGCGGCGGTCGCGGAACGCGTACTGGCCGGCGTGCATGACGGCCTCGTTGGCGGAGCGGAAGCTGCGGCTGCGGTTGCCGTAGTACCCCTTCGCCTTGCCGAGGACGGCGCGGTGCTTCTTCTTGGCGTGGACGCCACCCTTGACTCGTGCCATGGGAGTTCCTTTCGAAACGGTGACCGGGACGCGGCGTGCGTCAGCCGATCAGAGTGGTCGGACAGGATCGGACAGGATCGGATCGAAGAGCTCAGCGGCCGAGGAGCCGCCGGGCGCGGGTGCGGTCGCCGCCCGTCACCTCGACCTCACCGGCGAGGCGCCGGGTGCGGGTGGACGGCTTCTTCTCGAGGATGTGGTTCCGATTGACCTGCCTGCGCATGATCTTGCCGGTCCCCGTGACCTTGTAACGCTTCTTCGCACCGGAGTGCGTCTTCATCTTCGGCATACGAATGCTCCTGTCGGGTGCCCTGTCGAGCGATGTGATCTGGTCGTGCGAGCCGGAGGCTCAGGTGCCGGCAGCCGGGTCGTCGACCGGTGGATCGGTCGCCGCCGCGGTCTCGGCCGGTGCCGGGGTCGGTGCGCCACCCGTCTCGGGCGCCGCTCCGTTCTCGGCTGGGCTGATCTCGGCTGGGCTGATCTCGGCTGGGCTGATCTCGGCTGGGCTGGTCTCGGCTGGGCTGGTCTCGGCTGCGACGGACTCGGCCGCACCCGTCTCGGCCGAAGCCTCCTCGGCTTCCTGGGCCTTCTTGTGCGCGGCCTGGGCCTTCTTGTCGGGGCCCAGCACCATGGTCATGTTGCGACCGTCCTGCTTGGGGAAGATCTCGACCTTGCCGACGTGGACCACCTCTTCGGCGACCCGATCGAGGATGCGGCGGCCCAGCTCGGGATGCTGCATCTCGCGACCACGGAACATGATCGTGATCTTCACCTTGTGGCCCTCTGCCAGGAACCCCTCGACCTTGTGCGTCTTGGTCTGGAAGTCGCCGACGCCGATCTTGGGTCGGTACTTCATCTCCTTGACCGTGACGTTGGTCGCCTTCTTCCGGGATTCCTTGGCCCGCTGCTGCGCTTCGAACTTGTACTTCGAGTAGTCCATGATGCGACAGACGGGCGGGTTGGCATTGTCTGCCACCTCGACCAGATCGAGCTCAGCCGCCCGGGCGATGCGAAGTGCATCGGGGAGCGGCTTGATGCCGAGCTGGCCACCGTCGACGTCGATCAAGCGGACTTCACGAGCCCGGATCCGATCGTTGATCCGTGGTTCGTCGGCTTGCGGCGGTGCTATGACCGATCACTGCTCAAGGGCACATCCTTCCGTCGGGGTTGTGGCCCCGCCCGAAAAACGAAACGGGCGGATGCCGGAAAGCCGCCATCCGCCGTCACACCGACGCGAACGCCGGTGATCTACCGAGTTGACGCTGGCGCACTGGGTCGTCGGGCTCGCCCGAGCGATGTGGCCAGGTGGGGGCCTGCGCCCCGCTTTCCTTCAGTTGTCGGCAGCTAGGGTACACGCGCCCCCGACGAACAGGACAGTCAAGTGAGTGAGCTCCGATGAGCCTGTGGACCCCCGACGGCGAGCGCCCGGTCGCGAAGGCCGCCCCGGCGAGCCAGCCGGCTCCGCCGCCCCACGACCCGATGGGGCCCCCCGAAGGCGTCGATCTGGAGTCGCTGAGCCCGGAGGAGCGGGCCCAGGCCGAGCAGATGATGGCCGAGATGGCCGAGGTGCAACAGCGAATCGCCCAGACTCCGGCGGGGGAGGTGCTGGCGAACCACCTGATGGGCTTCTACGAGCTCGCGGCGATCCACCTCTCCCAGGATCCGCCCCACTTCGACGACGCCGCGCTGGCGATCGACGCGCTGCGAGCGGTGCTCGAACAGGTCGGACCCCGACTCGGCGAGAACGCCAACGTCCTGACCCAGGCGCTCCAGCAGCTCCAGATGGCATTCGTGCAGCTGAAGGACCAGGGCGCCCCAGGCCCCGCCTGACCCCGCCGGGCTCCCCCATTTGTGCTGCGGATCTCGCGCTCCAGCGCGAGGAATGCATCACAAATGGGCTGAGGCAGGCTCAGGTGAGGCGGCCGGCGGCCTTCGCGGTGTCGAGCGTCTCGGTGAGCTGACGCTCGATGATGTCGAGGCCCGCGTCCCAGAAGCCGGGGTCGGCGAGGTCCACGCCCACCAGCTTGCCGAGCTCCTCGGGCGGCATCGACCCGCCGGCCGACAACAGCTCCAGGTAGCTCGGCACGAAGTCCGGGCCCTGGTCCTCGTACCGGGCGTAGACCGACAGCGCGAGGAGCTGGCCGTAGGCGTAGGCGTAGACGTAGCCCGGCGTGTGGATGAAGTGCGGGATGTAGCTCCACCAGCTCCGGTAGCCGTCGCTGAGGCGGACCGATTTGCCGAGCATCTCGGCCTGGGTCTCGTTCCAGATGTCGCCGAACCGGTCGGCGGAGAGCTCGCCCTCCTCGCGTCGCGAGGTGTGGACCCCGTCCTCGAAGCGCCACATCGCGATCTGGCGGAAGACCGTGGCGATCTGATCCTCGAGGTGCTCGGCGAGCAGCGGGAGGCGGTCGTTGGGATCGGAGGCCTGGGCGACCAGGCGCCCGAACGTGAGCGTCTCTCCGAACACCGACGCCGTCTCGGCCAGGGTCAAGGGCGTGGTCTGGTGGAAGATGCCCTGTGGCCGCGACAGGTAGGCGTGGATGCCGTGGCCGAGCTCGTGCGCGAGGGTCAGCACGTCCCGACGCGTCGAGGTCCAGTTCAGCAACAGGTACGGGTGGTGCGACGGCACGGTGTAGGCGCAGAAGGCGCCGCCGCGCTTGGCCGGACGCAGCGGTGCGTCGATCCACGCCTCGTCGAAGAACTGCTCCACGACTCCGGCCATGTCGGGTGAGAACGAGCGGTACGAGTCCAAGACGATGCCCCGGGCGTCGTCCCAGTCGAACTCGGTGGTGTCGTCAGCCACCGACGCGTAGCGGTCCCAGTCGTCGATCGCGTCGACGCCGAGCATCTTCGCCTTGGCCTCGTACCAACGCTGCGGGATCGAGTACCGGCCCACGACCGCCTCGACCAGAGCGGCCACCGACTCGTCGGACGCCTCGTTGGACAGGTTCCGCGACGAGACCCAGCTGGGATACTTCCGCAGGCGGTCGTCGATCGACTTGTCGGCGAGCAGCGTGTTGAAGATGTAACCCCGCGTGCGGAGGCCCGGCGCCAGCGCCTCGGTGACCGCGGCCGCGGCGGTGCGGCGCACCTCGGGGTCGGCGGACTGCAGGCGGCTGAGGCCCAGCTCGAGCGACAGCTCCTCGCCGCCCATCTCGACGGTGATGACCGACGTCTGCTCGCTGAACAGTCGGGACCAGGCACCCGAGCCCGTGACCGTCTTCTCCGTGAGCACGACCTCCTCGGGCTCGCTCAGCAGGTGGTCGCGGTAGCGGCGAAGGCTGCGGAGGTAGTGACGGGACTGGTCGAGCTCGGGCGACGCGAGCAGCGCGTCGGCCGCGGCGTCGTCGACCTCGGCCCACTCGAGATCGAAGAAGAGCAGCTTGGTCGCGACCTGGGTGAGGCGCTCCTGCACCCGCTGCATCAGCGCCGCGATGGCCGGATCGGCGGTGTCGACGGCGAAGCGGAGGCTCGCGTAGTTGCCCGCGCGGCCGACCTTGTCGTTCAGCTCGGCCAGACGGTCGAGCAGCGAGGCGAGCTCGGTGGTGTCGAGCCCTGCGACGCGGCCCCGGTAGCCCTCGAGATCGGCGGTGATCGCGTCGACCTCGTCGAGGAGCTGGTCGACGCCGGGCTCACCCGGGGCCGGCAGGAGCGGTTCGAGGTCCCAGGCGACGTCGGTGACGTCGATCGTGGTGGTGTTGGCGGCCATGGCGGTCAGCCTAGGGGCGAGATCCGGCGAGCCTCCCACCTGCCCATCGGCCCCGCCTCGATCTCGAAGCGCACCTCGATGCCGACGTCGATCGTGCGCGTGCCGTCCGCGATCGCGGTGCAGTGGAACGGATAGTCGTCGCCATCGCGCGCCGTGACCACGCCGAGGCCCCTCGGGTCGTCGAAGGACGTCACGGAACCTTCCAGCGGGGTCATGACCTGTCCTGTGGCCCTCAGTGCACGATCTTGGCGAGCGGGAGCTCGAGAATGTCGCTCCCGCCTGCGTCGCGTAGCGCGGGGATCAACACGTTGATCTCGGACTTCTCGACCACCGTCTCCACCGCGTACCCCTCCCGACCGTACAGCTCGTTCACCGTCGGGGTCTTCATGGCCGGCAGGATCGAGATCACCTGCTCGAGGTCCGCGGCCGCGACGTTCAGCTTCACCAGGACCTTGCCCCGGGCCTCGAGCACGCCCAGCAGCAGCGTCATGAGCTGATCCATCGCATGGCGCTTCTCGGGATCGGCATGTGAGTCGGGGTTCACGACCACGTGGGTGTAGGAGACGAGGATCGTGTCGAGGATCCGGAGGCCGGCGGCGCGGAGC
>DATEEV010000422.1:0-16851 GCA_035281005.1 Microthrixaceae bacterium
ATCTCCGAGGGCGCGTCCAGCGCTCGCATCCTTCGTGTCGTGCCGACCGCGAGCGGTTTCATCATGGAGCACGAGGAGACGCAGCGCGGTGAGCGCACGGAGGTCGCCCGCAGGCTGTGGCTCTGCGAGGTGCGAGATCAGCGGATCACGGAGGTGACCGGTTACTGCAACGGCGGATGGGACGACGAGCTACGAGCCCGACATGCGGCGGAAGCCCCGATGCTGCGGCCGTGATGACAGGAGGACCACTGATGACAGTGACAACGACGAGGCCCGACACCGACGACGCGGCGCAGGTCGTGGCCGCTGCCGAGCGACTGCAACCTACGATCGCGGCGCGCGCTGCCGAGGTCGAGGCGGCGCGTCGCATTCCCCGTGACCTGCTCGACGAGCTGCTCGCGGCCGGATGCTTCCGCATCCTCGTGCCGCGCAGCCACGGCGGAGTCGGCGCCGACCTCGCGACGGGGATGCGGGTCAACGAGACGATCGCACGTGCGGACGGCTCGGTCGGGTGGACGGTGATGATCGGCGCGGCTGCATGGGGAGACCTGTCGGCGCTGCCACGCCCGTCCTTCGACGCGCTCTTCGCGCACGGCCCCGACGTCCTGGCCGCCGGGGCGTTCAACCCCACCGGCCACATCGTCGCCGAGGACGGCGGCTACCGCGTCACTGGGCGGTGGGGCTTCGCGAGTGGGTGTGAGCATGCCAACTGGTTGTTCGGCAACTCGGTCGAGGGAGTGGTCGACGGCGTGCCGCAGATGCGCTTCGCCGTGTTCATGCCGCACGAGGTGACGATCGAGGACACCTGGAACGTGTCCGGACTGTGCGGAACTGGGAGCCACCACTTCCGTGCCGAGGACGTGTTCGTGCCTGCGGACCGAACGTTCCGACCGTTCGTGGACCACCCGTCGATCGACGAACCGATCGTGCGCATCCCGCCGCCGTCGGTCATCCCGCTGTTCATCTCCTCCGTGGCCCTGGGCATCGCCCGGGGTGCGCTCGACGACGTCATGACGCTCGCGGCGGAGAAGGTGCCGTTGTTGTCACCGGCGCCGCTCGCCACCGATCCGGTGTTCCACCTCGACCTCGCCACCGCCGACACCGAGCTCCGCGCCATCCGTGCCTTGGTGTACGAGGTGACCGACGAGGTGTGGGCAGCGGCGCTCGCGGGTGACGAGCTGTCGATGGATCTGCGGGCGCGCGTGCGGGCGGCGGGAGTCTGGTGCGCCGCCCGTGCCGCGGCGGTCGTCGACACGGCGTACCGGTCGGGAGGTGGAAGCTCGCTCTACGCGGACTCACCGCTCCAGCGAAGGCTGCGCGACATTCACGCGCTGACGCAGCACTTCCTCGTCCGCCGCAACACCCTCGTCACCGCTGGCGCGGTCCTTGCCGGCCAGGACGTGCAGGTGATGGTGTTCTAACGGTCCCCGAAGGTCAGCCGACGAAGTACGCGGCGGTCGTCGATCTGCAACGAGTGGTCCACGAAGTCACGGCACCCGTCCGACGACGAGGATGTGTGACGTCGCCGCCATGAGGGCTCGATCGGACTCGACAGCTCGGGCTGCGAACAGCTGGTGATCGAGCTGTTCGATGTCCTCGGACATCCATGCCGGGCCTTCGACGGCGTAGAGCTGCACCTCGGCAAGGCCGGCGTCCATGGCCTCGCGTTCGAGCTCGTCGGGGTGATGGAAGTACGCCGTGGTGAAGAACTCTGGCCGTCCCACGACGTCGGGATTGCGGTGCTGTCCATCGACAAGGTCCCGCTCGACGATCCCGCGGAACACGGGGTCGCCGAGGAGGTTCCGCTTGAGCCCGTCGAGCAGCGATGCATACCGGGAGATCCCGACGCCGACCACAAGCCCGGCGGGCCGAGTCGCACGAACGGACTCCCGGAGTGCGGCGGCTCGCTCCCCGGCGTCCGTCAAGTGGTAGAGCGGACCGAGCATCAGCACCGCATCGTGGTCTCTGCCAAACGATCGGAGGTCGCGAGCATCACCGACGAAGGCACCGACACGGTCTGCGAGCCCTGCGTGTGTTGCCAGTTCGTGAGCCCGTTCGACCTGTCTGGGAACTGGATCCACGAGGGTGACCTCATAACCGCGCTCTGCGAGCGGCAAGGCGTAGGCACCCGTGGCCCCGCCGACGTCGAGCACGTGCGCGGGCGGGGCTGGCAGGATCCGCTCGAGGAGCTCGAGCGTTCGGACGTACTCCAGGCGTGGACGACCGTCGATGAGCAGGCGTGTCTCCTCCAAGCCGAGGTCGTAGTGGGCCCGGATGTTCTCATCTACCACGGTCGTTACCGCCGGCGATTGGCTGCCGGATCTGCCGCCAGGTCCGGTAGAAATGGACGGTACGAGACGGTACCGTCAGGTACAGCAAGTCGCGGGTCGAATTCCGCCCGCGCCACTATCGAAGCATTCGCTTCCAGAGGGCCTCCCTGAACCGGGAGGCTCTCCCCGTTCCGACATGAGCGTGGAGGCGACATGGCGACGTGCAGTTGGTGTGACCGTGAGATGAAGACGGCGGAGTCGTGCAGCGTCGAGGTGCTGCACCGTGACGGGGCGCCGGTGCCGATGGTGACCTGGGGTCGCGAGCGCGGCTGGTCCGCTCGCGGTCGTTGTGGCGACTGCGGGGTGATGCCGGGGCGCTTCCATCATCTCGGTTGCGACATTCAGCAGTGTCCGCGTTGTGGTTGGCAGATGTTCTCGTGCGGTTGCCGCTTCGACGAGGACGGTCCTGACGACGACGAGCTGGACGACGATCGCTTCTTCATCGACTCGAACGGTTGCCTGACCGAGCGCGTCGTGACTGCTGGCGGCGAGGTGATCGTCCACTACGACGATCTTCCGGACAAGGACGTCACGGTCCACAAGGGAGTTCGGTGCACGACGGCACTGCGAACCGTGATCGACATCGCCCCGGACTGCGCGCCAGGCGAACTGGAGCGCATCGTGGCGGACTGCTTGGAACGGAAGCTGTTCACCGCGGCCGAGGCACGAGAGCGGGTCCGCGAGCCCGACATGGTCGATCGGCCCGGCGCCAAGCTGCTCGGTGACCTGCTCGGTCGCTGACGTGGGGAGGGTGTCGGCGTTGCCGTGGCGGCGACGCCCGTCCGCTGGAATGCGGATCGTCACTCGATCGGCTCGTCGCCCAGCACCGTCGTCCGGAACATCTCACGCGGTGAGTCGGCGTCGTACGCGGCCGCGCGGTGGAGAACGCCCCGGTTGTCCCAGATCACGGTGTCGCCGACTGTCCACTGGTGGCGGTGGACGCGCTCGGGGTGGTCGACCGATCGAGCAGGTCAGCAAGAAGGTCCCGGCCCTCCGCGAGGTCCATGCTCACGACGTGGTCGGTGGAGGCGCCGAGGACCAGGCTGCGACGTCCGTCTCGGTGAGTCCACACGAGGGGATGCTCCGAGGTCTTGCGCATCCGCCACGCCTCGACGAGCTTCGGGTTCGGGGAAGAACGTCCCCTTGAGGTATGGAGCGCTGGCGTTCTTCGAGCGGTCGAGGGTGACCCGCATCAGCCGTGCAGCCCGCAGGGTCAGCCAACGGCTCAGGCGTCCTGCTCGTGAACGGACAGTGGTCGGACCTCGACGGAGCCGTAGGTCGCGTTCGGCATCCGCTTGGCCCAGCCGAGGGCGGCGTCGAGGTCGGCGACGTCGATGAGGATGTAACTGAAGAACGCTTCCTTCGTCTCCGCGAACGGACCGTCGGTCAGGAGTGCTTCGTCGTTGCGGATCCGGACCGTGGTCGCGGTCGACTCGGTGTCGAGGCCGTTCGCGGTGATCAGCTCGCCGGCCGCGCCGAGCTCACCCATGAGCGCGCCCCAGGTCGCCATCTCGGCATCGAACTCGGGGGTGCCTTCGGACGGTCCAGCGTCGGGTTCGTGGCGGAGCAGCAGCATGTACTTCATTTCAGGGCCTCCTCAGGCGGGTTTGGTGTACGACCTCGTCGCCGTACGTGATGACGTCGTGCTGCCTCGCCCGATTCGACAGCTCTCGACCAGAAATCCTCTCGCGGTTCCCCACGATCCGTGGCAAGCGGGGACGTCGCTTCCGCCGAACTTCCCAACCGTCGAATCGCGGTTTCTCACGGCGGCATCGCTGTTGACACCACGTCGAGCCGAGCCATGCGAGGGCGACTCTCAGAACATCGCGCGCAGGCCCCGCAGCACCTTGGCGTGGTCGTGGCAACGGTCGATCTGGTCGAACCACGCCTTGTCATGTGCGAGTGGTTCGATGGGCGGGATCACGAGCTCGGCCAGTTCGTCGTCATCGAGCCGGCGAGTCCGCACCCTGCCCGATGCCTCGTAGCCAGGCATGTCGGGCACGTACTCGAGCGGCACGACGCCGAACGCCCGCTTCTTGCGCGCCTTTCGAACCTCGCCTGCTGGGTCCTTCCGCACCGCCTCGAGCCTGGCCATCCCCGCCTTCCACGACAGGTTCGCTGCGGCCCGTAGGTCTGGTTCCTCGGGCTGGCGCTCCGCGGGCAGCTTGGTGCGCACCTGCCTCGGCAGCCCCGCGACTCGCAGCGCGTCGCCCTTCACGCCGGCGTCGGCCATCAGAGATCCGAGGCCGTACGCGGGCTCTCCGCCGACGATCACCAGCTTCACGTGCCGTTCGTTCGCGGCCAGCAACGACTTGTACGGGTCAGCCGAGGCCCGCGCGAACAGCGCAAGGTCGGCCAGCGCGCCCGCTTCCAAGCGCCCCGCCACACGACCCCATGGCGCCTCGAGAGCCAGTCCGGGCGAGCGGGTCGTCATCTCGCAGATCTCCATCGCCGACAACTCACCGGCCAGGGCCGTCCTGTTCCACAACGCCGCCACTTTCAGCTCGCCGAGCAGGTTCCGGGTGCCCGACGGACTCCAGTCCGAGCCCAGGCACACGTGCATGTGCCTGCGGGCGGCCAGCACGTCGGTCGTGTCGCCGTAGAGCCAGATGTTCGAAAACGGCGACCACACCACGGTGCCGCCGCCGCTGGCGCGCTGCTTCCACTCGCGGTAGTCGGCGGCCTCGAGCGCCGTGCAGTGGATGCCGATCAGGCCCTGTTGCGCGCAGCCGTTCGACTCGATCAGGTCGAATTCGTCGCGCATCTTCTGCGAGGTGCCCTCAGCCAGGTGGTAGATGTAGGAGCTGCCGCGGCGCATGTGGTTGGCGGCTTTCTTCAGCTCCGCCCGCGGCCGGGGGATGACCGACTGGTAGATCGCCTGCTTGGCCGGCTGGGTGTCGGGGAATCGCTCCTTCTCGATGTTGCGCACCATCCACCCCGGGAAGGGACGGGTCAGGGGCGGAGAACCCTGGATCGCCGTGACACCGCCGACGATCGCTTTCACCTCGGCGTAGCGCAACGCCGCAGCCGCGGCCGCGATGCCCATCGCCTCGGCTGGCCGACCCACGTCGCGGCCATAGGTCGTGTCGGGGTTCGCCCACTTGTACCGATTGTCGTACGGCTCGTCGCTTGGTGCGGACCACAGCGGCAGGAAGTTGTAGGCCAGATGGCTGTGCAGGTCGATCAGCCCCGGGTAGACGAACCCGTCGACGCGCACCCGTTTCGCATTGGCATACCCGGCTGGCGCGGTGGCGGACGCGGCCTGCACCTTCTCGATCGTGTCGCCCGTGATGTAGATCGCTGCGTCCTTCACGACGCGGCGGTCGTCGTCGAACGTCACGGCGGTGCCGCGCACGATCAGTTGCATCACGCCGCCCTCGCCAGGTCGCGTCGCTCGGCACTGCCGGCGTCGCCCACGAACACCGAGCCCGGACCGGTCAGCAGCCCACGGCTCGAGAAGTCGCCCAGCACCGCTTGCCGTGCTTCGAGCACCGCGCCCCCCACGTTCACCCGCCGGAACAGCGCCTCGTAGAACGTGGTGGCGAAGGTGGCCGCGCTCCAGTCGTCGACCGGCCAGAAATGCCCGATGTAGGCCTCGCACCCAGCTGCCAGGAACGCGGCGGCCAGCCCGTTCGCCCGCCCACCCCGCGACACGAGTCGCCGTCCACGAACGGCCCGAGCCGATTCGCACGCGCTGTTGAACACGATGTAAGGCGGAGCCTTCCACCGCAGGCGGGCCACGTCGTCGGCAGACAGGCGACCGCCGGCCAACGCCAGCGCGCTGTCTCCCGGCGCGTCACTGGAGAACGCGCCGTGGCCGGCCACGTGCAGGACGTCGAAGTCGTCGTCGCGGAGCGCCACTCGCAGCGCAGCCGGGGTGGCCTTCGCGGTCGGCAGCACCACGACCTTCACCTTCACATCGCCGTGGGTTCCCTCGAGCCCGGCGATGGCCTCGGCCTCGGCCGTGGCCGCGTCGAGGTCACCGGTCGGATTCGCCACCACGAGGATGCGCACCACCGGGTCCTCGATCTTGGGGTCTCTCCCGCGAGCGGGGATCAGGCCCGTGGTCACTATGCGCCCGACCGGCACCTCGGCGAGCCAGTCGCCGTCGGGGCCCGGCATGAGCTCCCACGGCAACGACAGCAGCGTCTCGTCGACTGCCAGCATCACCGCTGTGGGTCGCACGCGCTTCAATGCGACGGTGCCGGCCCGTCCGACGAACATCTGGTAGAGCGTCTTGCCGAGACGCACCGCGAGGCGCTTCGCCTGGGTGGCCGTGAGCTCCGACTCGTCGAGTGAGCGGCGATGCAGGCGGCGCACCGCGTCGAGCACGAACGCCTCGTCGTCGGCGTCGATCCGCACCACGCTGCTCCAGGCGATCGCGGTGCCCTCCTCGTGGACCGTCACCACGAAATCGCGCGTGGAGGTTGCCCGCGCCGCTCGGGTGATCGACAGGACCACGACATGTGGCAGCGTCGCGCCGCCACCGCCCGGCCGGTCGCTGTACTCGCCGAGCAGCATCAGGTGAACACTTTGCGCTTCTTGTTGGCCGCCTTGCCCTCGAGTTGGGGTGTCTGATCGGCGAACCCGTTCTTGCGCAGTGCGGCCTTCGTCCTGGCATGCAACTGCTCATAGGTGATGTCGTAGTCGGCTGCCTCGATCGCACGCAGCGCGTAATAGGTGAGCGCTCCGTGCGCTCCTTCCTCGAAGTCGACGTCGTAGGACTCCTGTTGGTCACTGCAGCCCGCCAGCAGCACCTCTCTCATCATCGACTCCGGAGTCGACGGAGTGCGTTTCCTCGCCGTACGGGTGTTGATGACGCGTCCACCGAACTTCTTCGGGGACAGGAACCGTGGGCGCCGGGTAGGTCGGTTCTTGCCGTCCCGACTTGGCGCCAGCCGCGTGCCGGTTCCCGAGAAGCACGAGTCGAGCAGGACCGTGAGGCGCACACCCGCGGGCACACGCGCGAGCACCTTGCGCAGCTCGTCGTCGAGCAGCGGGCGCTTCCGCTTCTTCGCGTCCCACGGACAGATCGCCTCGTCGTAGGCGGGCTCATCCGTGTCATCGTCGGCGACGTAGGTCCCGTGGCTGGAGTGGGTGAACACCAGTACGTCACCGTGCTTGGCGCCGCGCACCAGCTTGCGCAGACCATCGACGATCACGTCGTGGGTGGCTTCCTTGTCGAGCAGCACCCTCACGCTGCGGCGCTGAAATCCGAAGTGATCGATGAGCAGGGCGGCCCAGGCCTTGGCGTCGTTCACGCAACCCGACAGGTCCTCATCAGTACCCGGGTAGTTGTTGATCCCAATGCAGAGGGCACGTTTGACCATGAAAGCAATACTGTCGCGTTCGTGCCGCCGATGTCTGACAAAAACTCCAGCGAGCTCACCCGCCGAATCATCGAGTTCGGCACGACCCCCGACGATCTCGGACCGAGGCAGTTCGGCATCGCGGCCACCGCGGCGCGCCGTCGCGACCTTGGGCTCGACTTTCCGACCAACGCCCCGAAGGCCGTTCCCCTCGCGGTCGAGCCCGCCCCCGACGATCCGCTGCCGAAGGCCGACGTTCTGGTCGTGACCTGGACCCGTGACGAGATGCGGGCCCTCGCCGACGTCCTCACCCCTGGCGTCGACGCCAGCAAGCGCTGGTACCGCTACAACCGCCGGTTCGATCACTACCTGCCGAGCATCCGCGATGGCGCGCCGGCCAGGTTCGTCAAGCGCCTCGGCAGCTACCACCCCGCGAAGGTCGGGACGCGCAGGGTCCTGTGCTTCAAGAGCGAGCTGCACATGAACCAGGACGGCATCGAGCACGAGGACGGCAAGGCGACGTTGCCGGTGGCCGACCTGTTCCGCCAACTGATCGACGAGGTGCGGCCCGAGTTGGTGATCACGGTGGGCACGGCGGGCGGCACGTTCGCCGACCACGAGCTCGGTGACGTCGTCGTGACCCGCGCCGCCAAGTTCCAGGTCACTAAGGAGTTCCGCAACCAGCCCTACGCGGGCAAGACGTTCAAGAGCGGCTTCACCGTGCCCACCAAGCGTCTCGCCGCCGCGCGGCGGCTCATGGGTGTGCACAAAGACCGGCTCGTCGAGCCCGACTTCGTGCCGCCCACCAAGCGTTACCTCGCGCCCGACGGCCAGCCGCCCGCCGTCATCGCCGGCATCGCGAACGACCCTGACATCAAGCTCGACGGGCGCGACTTCAAGGCGTTCCTGCCGATGTTGACCACTGACTTCTTCGAGTTCGGCACCTCGGCCAACCAGCTCGACAGGAGAGGATGCGGGGTCGAGATGGGCGACGCCGTGCTCGGCCTCGTCTGCAAGGAGCTCGGCGCCGGCGCACCCGATTGGCTGGTGGTGCGCAACGTGTCGGACCCGGTGATCAACGCCGACCTACCGACCGATCCGCACAACATGCAGACCCATTGGGCGGTCTGGTACTACGAGGAATACGGCTACTGGACCAGCGTCAACTCGGCGATCGTTACGTGGGCGATGATCGCCGGCTAGCAACCGTCCGTTCTGTCAATGGTGGGTCGGGCCGCGCGGGGGTGGGCGGAGGCCGTCTGGGTGACCGTCGCTATGAGGTGAGCGGGCGGCGTCCCTGGCGGTGCTCGCTGACATACGCGAGCTCGCTGGGCGGCTCAGGCAACCACGTGCGCACTCGCTCGCTGGGAGGGGTCGGGCGTCTTGCTGGCAGCGCAGTCCCGGGTTGTGGGCTACATACCTGTATCGACGTCGGTCCCGGCCCCCGCCGCCGAGCTCGCCTCGAGGCGAGGAGGGTTGTTCGTCGTGCCGTGCCGGTCCATGGTGGTGGCCGGCGGGCGGGTTACGTCGTTCTGGTGGGCCGGCCTCCGGTCTTCGCCATGACGGGCCCGACTGCCACTGCGGTGGCCCATCGTTTCGGGTCGTAGGGCTCCTGGTTGCGGAGCATGGCGAACGCGAGGCGATGCGCTCGGTGTCCGACCGCGACCGCGGCGACCCGCGGGTCGTTCGCCGGTGCTGCGTACGCGCTGGCTCGGACCACGCCGACACCGGGCAACGAGACGAGCACCCCGGCGGGGGTCTGGGCCAGGACGTCTGCCAACGCGTCTTCGGCCGGTCGATCTCGGTGTTGATCGCATCGAGGAGGGCCACATCCCTGCCGAGCAGCGCCGCGATCGGTGCCCGTTCACGTGGAGGGAGTCGCAGCGCCGCCTTCGCGGTGTGGATCAACTGGTCGGGCTTGGCACGTCGCAGCATCACCCCGTCGGATCGCGAGGTGGATCTCCAGCACCGTCTTCGGTGACAGGAGACATTGGCCATCGGTCTGTCGAAGCTTCGACTCGTAGGGTCCTCCGAATTTGCGCGACCTGCACTCGACGGATCGGGATCGCGGCGAGGGTCGAACCGCCCGGAGAGTCGTGCAATTCGGTGGCGACCGATGGTCGTCGCCGTGCGACAATCGACGGTCGTGCGTGCCGTGGACCAGCACCTGCTCGGGATCGAGGAGGCAGACGACGGCGGGCTCTCGTTCGTCGTCGTCGAGCACCTCAGCCGCACCGATGGCCGCTTCTACGGAGGCGCAGCCCTTGCTGCGGCCATAGCCGGCAGCGAGCACGTCACCGGGCGGACGGCGCTGTGGTCGACCACCCAGCTGGTCGGCACAGCAGGCCTCGGCGAGCGCATCGAGCTCATCGCCGAGGTCGTCGCCTCCGGCCGTTCGGTCGATCAGGTGACCGTGCGAGGTGTCGTGGACGGCGACCGGTTGGTGTTCAATGCCGTGGGCGGCGCGGCGACCGCGATGGAAGGCGGCCTCACCGGCGTCGGGCTCACGATGCCCAAGGTGCCGCCGCCGGAGGACAGCGGGCGCTGGGGCGGCCCGGGAATCACCCGGACCGAGGACGAGCTGCCGCCGACGCTCAACGTCGGCCACCACCTCGTGAGCGAGCACCGCGACGCCGAGCTCCTCGAGCCTGACCCGGCCCGACCAGGCCACATGGCCATCTGGGCCCGGCTCGCTGGTGACCAGGCGCCACCGTCGAGCGAGCTCACCCCCGCAGTGCTCGGCTTCCTCGCGGACATGGTGCCGATCGCAGTCGCCAAGGCGTGTGGCGTGGCCGGTGCTGGCACCAGTCTCGACAACTCCCTCCGCATCGGCGAGCCCGCCGACAGCGAGTGGGTGCTCCTCGATCTCGATGCCCACATCGGCGTCGGGGGTTATGGCCACGGCCAGGTTCACCTCTGGTCGCCCGACGGTCGGCTCCTTGCGACTGGCACCCAGTCGTGCCGCCTGTTCTCCCTCGACGCCTTCTTCGCCAAGCACCGAGAGAGCCGATAGCGCCGATCTTGCTCTCCCGTCAGCGAGACGCGGCGACCAACGGGCTGCTCATCGAGGCCGAAGATCTCTTCTTCGGGTCCACGGGGACGCTGTCGCCGTACTGGCGGCGATCGCGCGAGAGTTGATGGAGCGCTGGGTCCATCACTCACAGATCCGTCGCGCTCGGGCTTGCATCCCTCGCCGACCCCGAAATCGTCAGCGCTGGCGTCGCCATCGTGGCTGCGCGGCTGGTGTGGAAGACACGCGCGCCGGGGACGACTGGTTCATCGGGCCGCTTGAGGTGGGTTCGACCGAGGCCACCGCGAACCTGCTGACCCGAGCCCACCGTGCCGAGGAGATTCGGGATCTGGTTGACGGGCCCGACGAGGCGATCGACCTGGCGGTGGTTTGCTTCGCCCGCTGAGCTCGACCGCGAGGCACGTACCGGGACGGGGCGGTCTGGAACTCTGGGAACGCCCGCCGTTCCGTCGTTACCCTCGGTTCGTGGCGCGACTTGTGTCGTCGGAACGCAACGACCTCCCTGCTCGGGCGTTCGCGTACGTCGATGCCCGTGGCCGGCGACGGCTTCCGATCCACGACGCGGCCCACGTCCGCAACGCGCTCGCTCGTTCAACCAGGTCCGCTTCGAGGACGACACCGCGCGCGACCGAGCACGCACCCGGTTGCTCTACGCCGCGAAGAAGCACGGGATTGTGCCCGTCGTGTTCATCGCCAGCCAGTTGGACTCGGAGCGCGCTTTCGGGGAACGTCGGGCGCTCGAACCGACCGAGCTTCTGACCGGCTTCCTCACCATGCTGATGACCGACGTTGAGGATTCCTCGGGCCTCGTCGAACGATTGGGCGAGCAGTACCGCGAGCTGATCGGCGGTGTGCGAAGGCTGCTTCGGGAGACCGCGGCGGCGTTCGCCGGTCAGGCCGTGGAGACGCGAGCTGACGAGTTCTTCGCGGTGTTCGAGAGCCCAGGCTCCGCGCTCGAGGCCTCCATCGCTGTGCAGCGCGAGCTCCGCGAGCGGTCGTGGACGGATGGTGCCGAGGTCAGGGTCCGCATCGGGATCCACAGTGGCTATCCGACCCGCGACGAGGTGAATTACACCGGGCTTGCGATCCACACGACGGCTCGGGTCTGCGCTGCCGCCCACGGGGGCCAGGTGATCGTGTCTGGAGACACGAAGGAGGCGAGCCTGGGGCAGCGACCCGTCGGCCTCCGGTTCGTGAGCCTCGGTGAGCACCGCCTCCGGGGTATCCCAAAGGCGGTACAGCTGTTCCAGGCTGCGGCCAAGGGTCTGCCGCTGCGCTTCCCGCCACCGCGGACGGCGACTCGATCCCGCGACGGGAGACCGGCGGGCTGATCCGCCCTCCATCCCGAGCTGAAGCGCGCCGGATGACGCCGGTGGTCCCCAGGAACTTGGGATGGAGAGACTGCCTGCGACCACGTCGCACGATGCGGGGGACGACGCGCGGCGACGCGAGGAGCGACACGTGGCCCCAGCAAACGACGCGAGGACCAGGCCGATCAACACCGAGCGGGAGCGAACGATCACCGAGCTGGGTCGCGGGGTCCATGGTCATCGGTTCAGCGGAGCAGGTGACCGCGGAGGATGGCATCCCCAAGTCGGGTGGAGGCGCGGTGTCATACCTGCCGGCGCGTTCGGGTACCTCGAAGGAGGCGACGGCCATGAGCCTCTCGTACCTCCAGCGCCACGGCCTCGCCGAGGTCGAGCCCGGCCGGGTCGTCCGACTGACGGGCGCGGGCGGCCGCGCTCGAGGACCTCGTCATCGCGTCGCCCAAACGAACGACGCGGCGTTGCGCGAGGTGCTCGACGCGATCGTGTCGCACGATGCCTTCGCGGTTGGCCTGGTGCCTCCCGACGGGTGCTGGCGTGGTGAGCGGCCCTACCTCGCCCAGAGGAAGTGTCTCGTCGCAGATCCGACCAGCGCGCTCCCCTGGCAACCGATGGTCCTGCACCGTGGCGGATGGGCCCGATGGCTCGTGACCCTGGACGCTGAGGTCCATGAAGGGGGCGACGTGCATGCCGCTGGGGGCCGACTGACGGCGGGCCCGTGAAAGCAAAACCAGCTGTTGACCCAGTGCGACGCTGGAGGACGACGACGGAACACCTGGTCGATGGTCACTTGAAGGGGATGGCTTCAGGTTGAGGCGCCCAGATCGATGCCGGCACCCAACTCAACGTCGAGGGCCAAGTCGACGTGCGTGCTGCCCTCCCCGAGTTTGACTCCGTCAGCTGTCAGCTCGCAGGCGAGATCGGCATCACCGGAGCTGATACGGGTGAGTCGGCCGTCGGCGACCGTCGCGGTCATCTCCCGCAGTTCGGCGGTCGCAGTGAGGGCCAGCGCGACCTGGTGGATCAGCAGTCCCTCGAACGTCACGTCGATGGTCACATGTCGTCGCCAGCTGAGGTCCTGGGGTGAGAGGTCGTGCACGACCCCGCCGTTGCCGTCACCGGTGCGGACACCCGACGCGGCGAGTTTGGCGTGATCGTCCCACGCGTCGGCGAGGACGTCGGTGACGTCGAAGTCGACGACTCGTGACACGGCGCGGGCGATGAGGCGGCGGGCTTCGGCGCGACCAGGTAGGCGGAGCTTCGTCTTCTGAGTGAGTTCGGTGTCGGCGGCCCCGTCGGTGAGATCCTCTGCGATCCGGTTCTCGTCTGTGACGCCGACGACCTGACCGAAGGTCGTCACGATCCGCCCGCTCGTTGCGGGCGTTCCACCATCGTGGCGGTCACGACGTCGGAAGAAACGGTGACATCGACGGTCACGTCGTGGTCGTCGGTATCGCTCGGCACGAGCTCCGCCAGCGGCAGGAGCCCACCGAGTTCGAGACCCAAGTTCTTGCGCACGTTCTGCACCTCCATCTTGTCCCTGACCTTGTTCCTGACGATCCACGCGATTCCGGTGGCCAGCAGCACCGCGGCGACAACACCAGCGACCAGGAGCCACGCGAAACCCACCGGATCCGACTGGTCGAGACGCACCTCGACGATCCTGTCGGCATCGACGGGTTCTCCCTCGGACGGGGACTGCTCGATGACGACTCCACCGGTCTGCTCCGCTCCGGTCATCAGTTTGAGTCCGACATCATCGGTCTCGTTCTCGAGGTGCTGGTCCGCTTCGGCGTAGGTCCTGCCCAATAGGCCCGGAACCGTCTCGGTAGGCGGCGGGATCGTGGTCTCGGTGGTGGTGGTTGTCCCGAGCGTGATGCTGACGGGTGCGCCGAGGATGACCAGAGTTTCGGGGTCCGGTTGCTGGTCGACGACGACGGCTCCGGAGCCCTCTACGTCGTCGGCGCGCACCAGTCCGACATCGTCAAGCGATTCCTGGGCGCTCTCGAGCGGCAGCGTGACGAGCTTGGGGACCAGGGTCCCCACACAGATGATGTAGCGGTCGTCGACGAACTCGTTCGCAGGATCTGCACCGAGGATTCGGTACACCAGCGGTTCGGGTGTGACGCCTGTGGGCGTCAACCGCGCGTCAGGGTACGACGAGTCAACCTCACTGAGAGGGCGACCCCAGACCGACGCGCCGACGAAGCTGTACACCGAAGTCTCATTGCACGGTGGATCCTGTGCATCGGCCGGCAACGCAGTCAGCCCAACCGCCGCCATGATCGCAAGGGCCACCGCGATGAACACCCCGATGCGACCTTTGGTTGAACTCACGGCCAGGTCACCCCCCGGGTCCAACCGCGGCGGTCGGAGCCGCACGGCTGCACCCACCGGCGTGGAGGGCGGGCTTCCGCCTCGTCCGCCGCCGGGCAGTGTTCGCGCGGGGCGCCCCGTCCGGTTGCGGCATCACCTCCGGATGAAACAGGTGTATCCGTCGGCGCCACACCCGGTCGATTCCAGGTCGAGCGACCGATGACCCTGCTCCCTCTCCAAGCTGCGCGGACACGGGGGCCATCATCCGGCAGCATCGTTGCCAGGTCAATCGTGTCTTCCCGTCGATCGGTGACAGCCGCCCTCTCCAGCGCCTGACGGGGAGGGGTGCCCCGATGGTTACACCAGTTTGAGCGGTGCGGCCGTTGCCTCGACGCTGATCTCGCAATCGGTCTGGAGTCAGCCCCCAGCTGTCGACCATGACGTCGGCGTCATGTGTGTGATGAGCGATTGAAACTGCAAGCGAAATGAGGTTCAATCAACTCCAGGGGTCGACTGGAGGAGGATGCAATGACCTGCACCGACGACACCTTGCGCGCCCGCTACACCGAGCTTGGCGGAGCCTCCGGTTCTCTTGGCCCCATCACGAGGTCGTTGCCTGGTCGCCTTGAGTGCGCCCGCGGGGTGATCCTGTGCAATCAGGTAACGGACTCAGTCGCCGTGGTCCGGCAAGGACCGTTGCTCGACTACTTCGCCTCGCACGCCGTCACGACCGGTCAGCCCCAAGGGATCGAGTGGGTCGACCCCCACAGTGCCCTCCACAACCCGAGCCGGGCGGCCGCGACGCTCCAGCAGTGTGACAACGGGACCGTCTTCAGTAGTGAGTTCGGCACGTTCCTGATGTCGGCTGACCTCCTCCAGATCTGGTCCCAGCTCGGACTGCTGTCGGTGTCTGTCGGCTATCCGATTGCCGAGGCCGTCGTCGACGGCGCGGGGTCATTGCAGCGCTGCTCCCGGGGAACGGTTGTGTACACGCCGACTTACCAATGGGCAATCGATGCTGACGGTCAGGCGATCCCGAGGTACTTCCACAAACTGACTCTTGACCTCGTGACGGCCGTGGACGAGTCCAACCCCGAGGGGGGCGCGGACTCGATGCGGCTCAGCGTCGTTGCCGCCACTCCAACCGACGACCGAACCGACGTGATCACCAAGACCAGGGTGAACGGCGAACTCGACGACGGCGAGGAGGTAGCCCGCGACGCTTCATGGCCGAAGGTCATCTATTACGGACCGCTACTCGGCGCGCTGCGACTCCACGTCCTCGCGGTCGAGGACGACGGCGTCGGCTACGACAAGGCGCTCTCGGGGTTCGAGGAACAACTGAACTCGTTTACGTTCGAGAACAGAGTCGACACGGTCCTCGATGAAGCCGGCCCAGTCTTGGGCGCCTTCGTAGGTTTCATCATCGGAATCTTCACAGGCGACCCCGTGGGTGCGGCGAGCGACGGCTACAAGCTCGGAGCGAAGGTCGGGGAGTTCCTCGATGAAGCAGTGAACTTCGTTGGCTTCGATCTCGACCTGCTGATGCTGTCCAACGCTGCTTACGGCGGAGGGCGCCTGGTCGAGTTCATTCAGAGCGGACAGGCTCCGTCACCGTCGCCGCGCGTCGACGCGGGAAACGGCGTCGGTTTCGAAACGAGCTTCGAGTTCAAGAACGACGGGAGCCTTATCGAGCAGATCGACTACTGGAGCCGGGATGCGAGCTCCCAGTACCGCCTCCTCTTCCACCATTCGCTGACCAGCGCCCCCAACGGCGGGGGTTTTGAGGGTCTTGGCGGTGAGTTGACTTCGGATCCGGGGGTGTCGACGTGGGGCGACCAGCGCCTTGACGTGTTTGCGCGTGGGACTGACAACGCTGTGTGGCACAGGTGGTTCGATCGCGGGTCATGGTTCGGGTGGGAGTCGCTGGGGGGTCGGGCGACGTCGTCTCCTGCTGCTGTGTCGTGGGGACCGGGGCGGATCGACATGTTTGTTCGCGGTCGGGACAACGCGATCTCGCACAAGTGGTACGCCGACGGTAAGTGGCAGGCTTGGGAGTCATTGAGCGGCAAGTTGAGTTCCGGACCGACGGCCTGTTCGTGGGGTCCCGGGCGCCTCGACGTGTTCGCTCTCAATGACCGGTCGGCGCTTGCCACGAAGTGGTACACCGACGGCAGGTGGCAGAGCTGGTCCAACCTCGACACCACCAAGCTGGCCAGCGACCCGGCTGCGGTGTCGTGGGGTCCGGGTCGCATCGATGTGTTTGCCAAGGGAACCGACGGAACCCTGTTCCACAAGTGGTACGAGAACGGCTGGTCGGGGTGGGAATCGCTGGGTGGCCAACTCAGTTCGGGGCCGGCGGTCTCGTCGTTCGGACCCGGCAAGCTCGACGTGTTCGCACGTGGGACCGACAATGCCCTGTGGCACAAGAAGTACGACGGTACGTGGCGCGAATGGGTTCGGCTGGCCGTCGAGGAAGTCGCGGGCAAACCGGCCGCTGCATCGTGGGGTCCAGGACGAATCGACGTGTTCGCCACCGG
>DATEEV010000423.1:0-7625 GCA_035281005.1 Microthrixaceae bacterium
ATGCGCCCGCGGTCCGGAGGAACTCGCGGCGGGCCATCCCGTGACGTCGAGCCTCGCGGTCGATCGCCTCTCGAGCTCGACGCTCGGCCTCGCGAACGACCGGCCCGGGATCGAGTGGTGTGTACTCGTCGCTCGACGCCGATCCCAGGTGCAGCGGTCGGCGAGCCGTCACGGGCACAGTCTGTCTCGGACGCTGTCAGCCAGGTGCGCGAGGGCTGACCTCGATGGGGACCGTCGACACGAAGTAGGCGCCGCGTCGCGGCTCTGTGGCAACCACACGGTCGTACCAGCCGACACCGAGCTCTCCGGGTCGGGAGAAGGCGGGCTGCGCGGTCGCGGCATAGCAGTAGAAGTCGACACCGTCGACGTGGTCGTCGCAGTCGGGCAGCTCCACCGACGCCGGCACGCTCCACGGGCCCTCTGGCCGGTCGGCGATGCGGACATCGAGGGTTGTCCCATACCCGGGCCACGGGGTCTCCACCATCACGAACGCGCCGAAATTCTCGTCGAACGCAACGGTGAACGCACCCGCCGGCGCGACCGGGGCCGCATCGGTCGCGACCGCGAGCGGGGCGCCCTGCGGCACGCCCCGCAGCCACGCTCCACCCGTCCACACCTCGTACGCCCTGGGGTTGGCGACCTCGAAGGGCGAGACCCGCGCGACTCCACAGCGTGGCAGCGCTCCGGAGCGGTCACACCCGTAGGTGTACGCCAGGCCATCGGCGCCGAGCACGGCGGCCGCGCCGAACGAGAGCGTTGGGAAGAGGACCTGGTTGAGCACGGTGGCCACGATCGGTCGTTCGTCGGGCGGTGCGGCGGGGTCGTACCACCACTCCGCGACCGACATCCCGCGGCTGCCGGTTGCCGCTCCGGGACCGAGACAGACGTTCTCCATCCACACGATGACACGGTCGCGATCCGCGACCGGCTGCACGACGGCGGAGTACGGCCACATGCCCGCCGTCGGCGCGTTGATGGGACACGGTAGGAAGGCGGCGGTCGGCGTCGCGAACGGGAACGGTCGATTGCCGATCGAGGCGTCGTGGGTCGTCGTGGGGGAGCTGGCGGGCGCCCAGGCCGCGGTGCCGACGACGAAGTACGCGAGCGACCCGGTCGCGGTGAACTCCGCCGTGTCGCCGAAGAGCCACAGCATCGAACCGTCACGGAGCTCGACGGAAACCCCCGCGTCGCGGTCGACGAGCGCCATGGGGTGATCGGCCGCGGGGCCGACCCTGGTCGCGGCGGTCGGTGCACCCACCGACTCGATGCCGGAGGTCGGACCGGTCGTGGTGGTGGTGGTCCCATCGTCGGTGGACGTGTCGCCGTCGTCGCTGCAGGCGACCAGCGCGACGACCGCGCACAAGAGGAGGGTGGTGGTGAGCCGTGTGATCAGGCGCCGACCGTACCGAGGAATTTGTAGATGTGGATCGCACCGTCCGACGCGATCGTCGTCACGAACACCCGGCCGGCCGAGACGACCGGCGTGAGCGCCTGCCAGGGGCCGGGCCCGGGCAGCTCGACCTTGCCGTCGTCGCCGGTCGTCCGGAACGACGTGTCGGGGAGGCCGTCCGGGTGCAACAACGTGACGGACCCGCTCGTCGTCCACGAGGGCGCGACCAGGCGGTCGCCGGTGGTGAGGAGCCGCTGGGCCTCGATCTCGAGCACCCCGCTGGCGTCGAAGCCGCCTATGGCGACGACTGGCGTGCCGTCGCGGAGGAACCGCCGGAGCTGGCTCGGTGTCTGCTGCGAGAACGCGGCGGCGCCGCCGGTCTGGATGACGACCGAGCCGTCGCCGAGCACCGAGATCGAATCGAAAGGCGTCGAGTTCGGGAACTCGAGCCGAGCTGGCACGGTCGACGAGGTGCTGTCCAGCGATCCATCGGACAAGAGCCCGACGAGCAGGGTCACCGATGGATCAGGGCCGAACGACAGGGATTGGCCGAGGTTCACGATGGCCGATCCGTCGGGTCCTGCGACGACGTTGATCGGACGGTAGGACGGCAGGTCACCGGTCGTGAGCCCGGCGCCCCAGCCTTGCGTGAGCGCTCCGGCGGCACTGACGTGATCGAGGCCCGTGGTCGAGCAGTTCACTCCGTCGCGGTACTGCACCACCACCGAACCGTCGGAGAGCGCGGTGGGTGTCGCGGTGCAGTCAACAGGAAGGAGGATCGACGGCCACTCGATGGTCCCGTCGCCGCCGTAGGCGGGGTCGGGTGTCCCGTCGGGGAGGTATCGGGTGATCTCGCGGGTGATCGTCGGCGGCGCGGGCGGCGCGGTGTAGGTGGTGTGGAACTTGAACACGATCACCCGACCCTGCGGATCCACCGTTGGCTGACCAAATGCGGGGAGGGGGAGGAAGCCGTCGCCGTCGAACGTGTCGTCGATCGCTCCGTCGGCGGTCACGCGGATCATCACCAATCCGAACGCCGGGGAGGAGAAGGCCTGATACGCCGCGCCGTCGGGCGCGGGCCAGCTGCCGATCGTCGTTGCCTGGATCGGCCTGCTTCGGAAGGTCTGGACTCCGTTCGGACCGAAGTCCTCGTCCCGTCCGCCGTTGGGCGTCAGCAGGACGAATCCGTCCGCCTCGACCAGGCCGAGGAAGTGAGGTTGGCGGGCCCGTCCGGTCGCGAGGACGCCTGAGGAGGTCGCGGTGACGAGCACCGAGTTCGCGAAGAGGAAGTCGGGCTCGGTGATCTCGTCGAGCTCGACGATCCCATCCCCGCCCCACGTCAGATCCTGGGTTCCGTCACCGTTGAGTCGAAGGACACGAGCAACCGTGCCCGGTCCGGACGGGGCGTCGCCGATCAGCAGCCCTGAGCCGTCGAACGAGAAGTTGGAGAAGGTCGTGTGGACGACTGGTACGGGCGCGCTTCCAGCGGTTCCCCACGTGGTGTCGGTGAGCCCGTCCTTCGTGAGGCGGACGATCGAGTTGTTCAGTACGAACGACAGCCGGTCGGTCGCGTCGATCAGCTGCCTCGGCGGGCAGCACGACGTCCCGAGGACGGTCGCGACGCCGGCGACCCCGAACCCCGGATCGGGGCTCGTCGCACCCTGGAGGTAGCGACTGACCGCGGCTTGGCCGAAGGACGGCATGACCGTGACGAGGAGTGCCCCGTCGCTGTCGACGGCCAGTCCGACCGGTTGCTGTGACGGGGTGACAGCACTCCCGATGTCGCCGTTCTCAGCGACCCACCGAACGCGCGGCGGGATGCCCTGCTCGACGATGGCCGCGACACCGGACGAACCGACGGCGGCGATGGAGGTGGTGACGGAGAGGCGACCACCGTCGCCGTAGCTGGTGTCGAGATCACCGTCGACCGTGTAGCGCGTCAGCCGGCCGGCCGAACCGCTGCCGGCCGTCTCCAGCACGTAGACGCGGTGCTGATCGTCGACGTGGAGGCAGTCGCGCTGACAGATCGCCGGTCCAACGACGGTCGAACCGGCATCGCCGAAGTCCGGATCGAAGGAGCCGTCGCCGCGAAGCAGTCGGAGGTGCTGTTCGGTCGACGACGCGGTGGGTTGAAGGACGAAGGTGCCCGCGTCACCCGCCGAGGCCGTGTCACTGATGCCCGCACCTTGGTTGCCGAGGTCGATGTCGAAGCGGCCGTCGGTCCCGAAGGTCGGGTCGAGGTCGCCGTGGGCCGGCGGGGCGGTCGTGGTCGTCGCCTCGGTCGTGGTCGTCGCCTCGGTCGAAGTCGTCGTCTCGGTCGGAGCCGAAGACGGCTCAGGGGTGCAGGCGCAGCTGCCCCCGAACACGACGAGGGCGGCGAACCCGCCGACGCCCACGAACCAACGGCGCCGACTCGCGCTCCCACCTAGCTTGCGACCACCCACGTTCCCGCTCCCTCAATGACGCACCCCACCAGATTGAAGCGTCGCAACGCGAGCGGGTGCAAGTTGCGCATGCTCAGCAGCACGCATCAGCGGAGCGTCCGCATCAGTCCAGGATCAGCTCCGCGGCCAGCCGCATCTGCTCGGGGGACGAGGCGTACATCGTCATGGTCGTCACCGGGCTCGACTCCCACACCTCGAGACGCTCCTTGATGCGCCCGGGCGGGCCGACGAGCGAGATCTCATCCGCGAAGTCATCGGGGACCATCGCGATCGCCTCGTCGCGACGACCCTCGAAGAACAGCTCCTGGATCTTGAACGCCTCGTTCTCGAACCCCATCCGCGCCATCAGCTCGGTGTGGAAGTTCTGGCCCTTCGCTCCCATGCCCCCGATGTAGAAGCCGAGCATCATCTTCACCGGCATCAGGGCGGCCTCGACGTCGTCGGTGATGTTGATGTTGGCGAGCGCCACCACTTCGAAGTCGTCGCTCGCGCCGGCGAGCTGGTCGGCGTAGACGTTCTGGCGGAACGGCGAGTAGTAGAGCGGGAGCCAGCCGTTCGCGATCTCCGCCGTCATGGCCACGTTCTTCGGGCCCTCCGCGCCGAGGAAGATCGGGATCTCGCGGCGATATGGATGGGTGATCGCCTTGAGCGGCTTGCCCAGCCCCACGGATCCCGGCCCGTGGTACGGGTGTTGGTAGAACTCGCCGTCGAACTCGAGTGGCTCCTCGCGGGCGAGGACCCGCCGGATGATCTCCACGTACTCCCGGGTGCGCGCCAACGGCTTGCGATACGGCTGGCCGTACCAGCCCTCGACGACCTGGGGGCCCGACACGCCCAGGCCGAGGATCAGTCGGCCCTGGCAGAGGTGGTCGAGCGTGAGCGCGTGCATCGCCGTCGCGGTCGGCGTGCGCGCGGAGAGCTGTACGACCGAGGTGCCGAGCTTGATGCGGCTGGTGTGACCGGCCAGGTACGCGAGCGGCCCGAAGGCGTCGGATCCCCAGGCCTCAGCGGTCCACACCGAGTCGAAGCCGAGCTCCTCCGCGAGCTGGGTCGTCTCGATGATGTTGGGAGGGGGGAGCTGGCCCCAGTACCCCCAGATGAGTCCGAGCTTCATCGTCGTCCCTGCCCTTCTGCGACCCGGTCGCCCTGTCGCCTGCGCCAGCTTCGCGCTTACTTGCCCTGGAAGTTCGGGGTCCGCTTCTCCTTGAAGGCCCGCGGGCCCTCCTTGGCGTCCTCGGACCCGAACACGTCCCACCCGTAGGTGAACTCGTAGGTGAGTGCCTCGTTCTCCTCCATGCCGTTGGTCTCGCGCAGCGTCTTGAGGAGTGCCTTCACCGCGAGCGGCCCGTTCGCCGCGATCGCAGTGGCGATCTCCTTCGCCTTGTCGAGTGCGGTGCCGTCGGGCACCACGTGGCCGATGAGGCCCAGCTCGAGCGCTCGCTGAGCTGAGATGTGCTCACCGGTCAGCAGCAGCTCGCACGCGATCGTGTACGGGATCTGGCGCGGGATGCGGACCGCCGAGCCACCCATGGGGTACAGCGACCAGCGCACCTCGGAGATGCCGAACTTGGTGGACTCGCCGGCCACCCTGATCTCGGTCGCACCGAGCAGCTCGGTCCCCCCGGCGATCGCGGTGCCCTCCGCGGCGAGGATCAGCGGCACGCTCGGCCGCCAGGTGCGCAACAGCGCCTTCCACGGCAGGTCGGGATCGGCGGCGAGGCGGCCCTGCACGTCGACCTCGGCCGCGCCCGGATCGTCGGGATGGCCACCGGCCATGTCCTTCAGGTCGGCTCCCGAGCAGAAGTTTCCCCCCGCGCCGGTGAGGATGACGGTGCGGATGTCGGGGTTCGTGTCGGCCTCGACGCAGGCGTCGTAGAGCCGGACGAGCATCTCGCCGTTGATGGCGTTCTGACGTTCGGGACGGTTGAGGGTGACGATCAGCGTGTGACCGTCGCGTTCGGTGAGCACGGCTGGCATGGCCGGCAGCGTAGAACGCGTTCTATTTCCGGTGAAATCTCCGGAGCGGGCAACTACAGGATCGGCGCGGCGCGGAGGCTGGGGTAGGCGTTGACCGCCGCACCGCCCGGGCGGTGCAGCTCGAAGTGCAGGTGCGGGCTCTTGGACTCGGCGTTGCCCGAGTCACCCACCCACGAGATGAGCTGGCCGGCGCTGACGGTCGCCCCGAGCACGATCCCGGGCGCGAACACCTGCTCGCGCGTGGCGCGGCCGTCGTCGGTGCCCGGTGTGTCGTTGTTGAGGTGGATGTAGGTGGTGCTCCACCCGTCAGGCGCGGTGATCGTGAGCATGTTGCCGGACGACGATCCGTTGGCATGACGCAGCCAGGTGATCCTGCCGGCCATCGCCGCGACCACGGGTCGCATCTTCGGCGCCATCAGGTCCTGACCGGCATGCGCCCGACCACCGGACCGAATGCCCCCGAACGAGTCGCTGTAGTCGGCGCCTCCTTGCACGGGGAAGGTCAGGCGATACGCGCCGCTTGGCGGCGGCGCGCACGCGGCGAGTGCCGAGATGGCGAACACCGCGAGGGCGAGTACGACGGGTGCGCACACGCGTCGGGACGCCCGAGGAACGAGAGGAGGAGATGACACGGAAGGCTCCAGCGGTCGGGGCATCGCGGGTGCAGCGACGCACAACCGTTACGTGATCGTCATGTTACGGGCCGACGTTGAGCCACGATGTGGGCGATGTCGCCCAATCGCGTGCTCGACCCCCGCACACCGGTTCTGATCGGCGTGGGTGCCCTCTCGGCCCGCGCGACCGACGCCGACGATGCCCGCCCGGTGCTCGACCTGATGGCCGATGCGCTCGAGACCGCGGCCGAAGCCACCCCCGCCGTCCTCGACCGGGTCGATCTGGTGATCGTGCCCGAGGGGACCTGGCAGAACACCGATCCGGGGCGCCTGCTCGTGCCCGGTGCCCGCACGGTGCTGGCCGAGGTCGGCGTGTTGCAGACCACGCCGTACGCGACGGCCGCGTCCCGCATCGCGGCCGGCGCGGCCGAGGTCGTCGCGATCGTCGGGGGCGAGGCCAAGCACCGCGACCGGCTGCTCGCGAAGGCGCGCGCCGAACCGGATGACGATCGTTCGCCGGGGACCCTGCCTGACGAGACGTGGGCGCCGGCGGGTGAGATCCTCCCCGCGCTCGAGATCGAGCGCGACCTGGCCGTACCTGCACAGCAGTACGCGCTGATCGAACAGGCGTTGCGGCTGGCCGAAGGGATGACGACTGACGAGCACCGCCGGCGACTCGCGGACCGGTGGGCCGCCTTCTCACAGGTCGCGGCGACCAACCCCCACGCCTGGAACCGCGACCCGGTCGATCCGGCACTGCTCGAGTCGGGCAGTGCCGCCAACCCGTGGATCTCCACCCCTTACACGCGGCTGCATTGCTCGCAATGGAACGTCGACCAGGCAGCGGCATCGCTGATGTGCTCGGTCGAGCTCGCCGAACGACTCGGCGTGCCACGCGATCGATGGGTGTTCCCCCTGGCGTCGGCAGACTCGGACGAGATGATCCCGTTGACGCAGCGCGACGACCCGGCGGCGTCACCGGGATTCGCGGTGGCGGGCGAGTGGGTGGCCTCGCAGACGGGTGTCCCGCTCGACGAGCTCGAGGTGCGCGAGCTCTACAGCTGTTTCCCGGCCGCGGTGCAGGTCCAGGTGCGAGAGCTCGGCCTCGACCCCGGTCGACCACTCACGACCTCCGGGGGGATGAGCTTCGCCGGAGGGCCGCTCAACAACTTCGTGCTCCAGGCGATGGAGCCCTTCGTC
>DATEEV010000424.1:0-2416 GCA_035281005.1 Microthrixaceae bacterium
CCATCCCGACTGCACGTAGGTCTCGTCACCGTCGGCGCGAACTTCCGACAGCGTGACCGACAGCGGGACGTCGTCGACCTCGGTCCGCACCCAGAGATCCGCGTTCGCAGTGCCCACCATCGTCGTCTCGCGGGTGAACGCCTCGCTCACGAACACCGCGGCATCGCCCGGTTCGTCATGGGCCCACTGATACGGCGGGAGGGCCTCGAAGGCGGTGTCGACGTCATCGCCGGGGAGCGTCACCTTCTCGGCCAGAGCAGCGTCGAAGTCGAACTCGACCGCGCCCTCATCGGCCGACGGTGCTTCGTCGCCGAGGGTGCCGTCGGGGCCCAGATACCAACTGGTGGCGGTGGTGTCGGGGATCGGCCACGAGGGATACCGGGCCTCGTACCGGCCGACGGGCGCGCCCGGTACGTCACCGGCGCCGTTCTCGAAGATGATCCGCACGGAGTCCTCGGCCTCGTAGGCCTCCCTCGCCTCGTCGGCGTTCATACCGGTCCAGCGCTGGTCGGGAAAGGGCACGCCGGTGCCGAACACCTCGCTCAGCAGCTCGGGAGCGAAGGTCTTGATGAGCGGATTGATCGGAGTGATCTCGTCGGCCAGGTACATGTCGAGGAACGAGTCCCACTCGACGAGCACCTGGGGGGCGAACCCGTCGGAGTGGGCGCCGTTGTAGAACGTGAACTTCGCGACCGGCGCACCGGTGAACTTGTCCGCGATGCGGGCGCACCGTCCTCCGGTCTGCTCGTCCTCGAACGCACAGGCGAGGAACGTGGGGACCTCGATGTCCGACGCAAGCGTCCCGGTGTTGAGGGGATCGGCCACCTCCGGTGCGTAGTACTCGTAGCTCTGTGCCTTCGCGACCGCGTCGACGTTCTGAAGGCGCATCTCCTGGTTGGCGGCGCAGGTGAAGTCGCCTGCCTCCGCGATCGTTCGTGACCACTCCTGCCCGTACGGCTGCGCGCTCTCGAGCACCTCGTCCGCCCAGGCGAGCGCGAACCCGGAGTTGAAGATGCCTCCCGGGGCGAGGACCCCTCGCACCGTGTCGTCGTAGACCGACAGGGGAGTGATCGCGGCGAGGTGCGGCGGTTGCGTCGAGGCGACGAACAGCTGGCTGACGCCGGGATAGGAGAGGCCGACCATGCCGACCTTCCCGCCCTTCACCCAGTCCTGGGCGGCGACGGTCTCGATCACGTCGTAGCCGTCGAGCAGCTGCAGCGTCTCGAAGAAGTCGTAGGCGCCGCCGGAGCAGCCGGTGCCGCGCATGTTGACCGCGACCACCGCGTAGCCCATCGCGGCCGCGAGCGTCGATGCCGGTTGGTCGGGGGTGTCACAGACGAACGTGAGGTCCTGGCAGAGCTCGGCCGTGTCGATCTCGGGCAACAGCCGTGACACGTCGTCCTCGAGGGAGTTCGTCGGGTTCGATGGCGAGTAGCCCGAGTACTCGACGACCGTCGGGTACGGGCCCTCCTCGACCGGTCCGGGCAGGTAGATCGCGGCCGACAGGGTCGTGCCGTCGCGGGTGGTGATGTAGCCGTAGCCCGGAACGAGGTCCTGGGCGTCATAGAACGACTCCGGCGGCGTCGAGGAGCGGGGCGTGGTGACCTCGACCGCGTCGGACGTCGGGGCCGGATCGGCGGACGATTCCTGCACTCGCACGCCGTGTCCCGATGGCACCTCGCGGAACAGCAACGCGCCCTGCGCGTCAGTCGTGCCGTCGTCGAGGCGCTGCCCGTCGCCGTCGTACAGCACGAGCTCGGTGTCGGGCGCGGCGCCGGTGACCGCGACCTGGTTGACGCTGCCGCGCACCGAGAACTCCGCCGGTGCGGTCGGCTCGGCCATCTCCGACGGGGGTGGTTCCGTGCGGGTGGTGGCGGTCTCATCGGAGCATGCGCCTGCCAGCAGAGCCGCCACCACGACGACAGCAACTCGGCCCGCAGAAACCCAGGACCTGTTCGACCTCCGACCCGACACGTTGCCCCCTCGATGTGGCTTCGACGGCGCGGGCGCGCCGGCTGCGCATCGTAGGTGAGCAGTGTTCACGCTTGGGACCGAGGCACTGTGGAACGATGCCAGCGTGACGATCGATCCTGACTCAGCCGACTACGTCTACGACGAGTTCGCCTTCTTCCGCGAGAACTGCGAGGAGTACGGCATCGAGTGGACCGGGCCGCCGACCGTCGAACGGGTCGAGCATCGTCTGGTCGACGGCAGGGTCATGCGGGGCCTGCAGTGGGGTGACGGCCCGGTGCAGCTCGTGTTGGTGCACGGGGGCGCGCAGAACGCCCACACCTGGGACACGGTGGTCCTGGCGATGGGCCAGCCGCCGACACTGGCCATCGACCTGCCCGGTCACGGTCACAGCGATCGACGCGAGAACGGTGGCTACGACCCTCGTTCGAACGCCGAGGCGATC
>DATEEV010000425.1:0-4885 GCA_035281005.1 Microthrixaceae bacterium
TGGTGGCCAGGCAGTCGATGTTGCGACCCACGTAGTCGCCGCCGATCACGTCGAGCACGACGTCGACACCGGCGCCGCCGGTGAACGACCGGACCGCCGCGACGAAGTCGTCATTGCGGTAGTCCACGGCGAGGTCGGCACCGAGCTCGCGGCAGGCCTCGACCTTGTCCGTCGACGCCGTCACCACGACGCGGGCACCGATGGCACGGGCGATCTGGATCGCGGCCGTGCCGACGCCCGATCCGCCGGCGTGCACGAGCGCCACCCGACCCGGCGTGAGGCCACCCTGGGCCACCAGCGCGTCGAACGCGGTGATGAACACCTCGGGGATCGCCGCGGCGTCATCCACGGGGACCCGGTCGGGGACCCGGATCAGCATCCGCTCGTGGGTCACGAGGCGCTCCGCGTAGGAGCCTCCACCGACGATGCCCATGACCGGCGACCCGACCTCGACCGAGCGCACGCGCTCGCCCAACGCCGCGACATGGCCCGAGAACTCCATACCCGGGATCTCGTGCTCCATCGGCGGCCCCGGGTACAGGCCGATGCGCTGCAACAGGTCCGCACGGTTCAGCGCGGTCGCGGTCACGTCGACCAGGACCTCGTCGGGCCCGGGGACCGGGTCGGGTACGTCGCGCAGTTCGAGCACGTCGGGACCGCCATGACCGTTCAACACGATGGCTCGCATCGACCGATTCTCGCCGATTGGGAGAGACCAATACGCTGCGACGGTTCCGATGGACTTCGCACTCTCTCCCGAACTGATCGCGCTCTCCGAGCTCGCGCACGAGGTCGGCCGTGTTGCCGCCGCACCGCTGACGATCCGGGAGGACTCGTGGCTTCGGGGCACGTCACGGGAGTTCGCCCTCGAGCTCGCCGATCGCGGCTGGCTCGGCATGACGTGGCCGGTCGAGCACGGTGGCGGCGGCCGCAGTCCGCTCGAGCGCTTTGTCGTGTTCGAGGCACTCATCTCGGAGGGCGCGCCCCTCGCGTCGATCTGGTTCTCCGATCGCCAGATCGGCCCGACGTTGCTCCAGTTCGGCACCGATGACCAACGCTCCCGGTACCTGCCCGATCTGGTGCGGGGCACCGCGATGTGGTGCGTGGGAATGAGCGAGCCCGACGCCGGCAGCGACGTCGCGTCGCTGCGGACGCGGGCCGAACGCAGCGGCGAGAGCTGGGTCATCGACGGCCAGAAGGTCTGGACCTCCGGTGCCGCAGAGTCCGACTGGTGCTACTTGATCGCGCGTACCGACCCCGACGCCCCGGCGCACGCCGGCCTGTCGGAGTTCCTCGTGGACCTGAACTCACCGGGCGTCGAGATCCGGCCGATTCGCGACATGACCGACGACCTTCATTTCTGCGAGGTGCTCCTCGACGGGGTGGAGGTTCCGGGCGACCGGCTGGTCGGAGCCGAGAACGGCGCCTTCAAGCAGATCATGCGCCAGATGGAGCACGAACGAGGCGGAATCGACCGGCTGGTCTCGAACCGTCGCACCTACCTCGACGCGCTGGAGCTCGCCGACCTCGACGACCCGATCGTCCGTCAATGGGTCGCCCGACTCGACGGCGGCTATCGGATCGGCCGCAGCATGGTGCTGCGTGAGGTCATGGGCCAGGCGCCCCCGGGGTTCTCCGCCGTGACCAAGACCTGGTGCACCGAGTTCGAACAGGACGTCGCCGCGTTCTGCGGCCACGTCGCCGGTGCCGACGCGATGGTCTGGGGCCGGGTGGCGCGCAACCTCTGCTACGCCCCCGGCTACACGATCATGGGCGGCACCACGCAGATCCTGCGCAACATCATCGGTGAGCGCCTCCTCGGCCTGCCACGCGAGCCTCGCTGACGCGACTCCGCAACCACGTAGCCTGACGGGGGCAGGTCAGCCACAGGGGGATCGCGTGACCACCAGCACCCATTTCCGAACATGTCCGTTGTGCGAGGCGACGTGTGGCCTCGAGATCACCATGGACGGCGAGCGCGTCCAGCGCATCCGTGGCGATCGCGACGACGTGTTCTCGAAGGGCTTCATCTGCCCGAAGGGCTCGACGCTCAAGCAGCTCCACGAGGACCCCGACCGGCTGCGGCGGCCCCTGGTCCGCAAGGACGGAGTGCTCACGGAGGTGGGCTGGGATGAGGCGTTCGCGGCCGTCGCCGAGGGACTCGGCAGCGTGCTCGCCGACGGCGATCGCAATGCGGTCGGGGTGTACCTCGGCAACCCGAACGCCCACAACATCGCGGGATCGCTCTTCATCCGGCCGATCCTGCAGGCCCTCGGGACGAAGAACCTCTACTCGGCATCGACGGTCGACCAGATGCCGAAACACGTGTCGTCGGGCTGGATGTTCGGCAACCCCGGAGCGATGCCCGTCCCCGACCTCGACCGCACCGACTACCTGCTGTTGATGGGAGCGAACCCATTCGAGTCGAACGGCAGCCTCTGCACCGCACCCGACTTCCCGGGCCGCCTCGCCGCGATCCGTGAACGCGGGGGTCGTCTCGTCGTGGTCGATCCTCGACGATCGCGCACCGCCGAGGAGGCCGACGAGCACCTCGCCATCCGCCCCGGGACCGACGCCATGTGGCTCGCTGCGGTCGCGAACACGATCGTGGCCGACCACGGCGTCGACCTCGGCGATATCGCCGCGATGACCAGGGGCTCGGACCGGCTGGAGAACGTGCTCGCCCCGTTCTCTCCCGAGGCCGTCGCCGCGCACTGCCGCATCGACCCGGAGGTCACCCGGCGCATCGCGTTCGAGCTCGTCGCCGCCCCGACCGCGGTCGTCTACGGGCGGATCGGCACGCACACGGTCCGCTTCGGCACCGTCGCCTCATGGCTCACCGACACGATCAACGTCATCACCGGGAACCTCGACCGCGCGGGCGGGGCGATGTTCCCCCAGCCCGTCCATGGCAAGCCCCCCACGTCGCGAAGCGGGGGCCGAGGGTTCTCCACGGGACGATGGGGCTCGAGGGTGTCGGGCATGCCAGAGGTTCGCGGCGAGCTGCCGACGGCCGTGCTCGCCGAGGAGATCACGAATGACGGCCCGGGCCGGATCCGCGCCCTGATCACCCTGGCTGGGAACCCCGTCCGATCGATCCAGGACTCCGAGGGCCTCGATGCCGCACTCGAGACGCTCGACTTCATGGTGTCGGTGGACATCTACCTCAACGAGACCTCGCAGCACGCGGACGTCGTGCTGCCCCCACCGTCGCCGCTGGCGAAGCCGCATTTCGACTTCGCCTTCTACGGCCTGTCGGTCCGCAACGTCGTCAACTACTCCGAGCCCATCCTCGAGCCGGACGGCCCTGACGAGTGCGAGATCTACGCCCGTCTCGCGATGATCGCATCAGGCCTCGGCCCCGATGGTGACCCGCACCAGCTCTACGACCTCATGCTCGGCGAGGTCGCCTCCGCCGCGACGCGACTCGAGGGTGGGCCGGCGCACGGCAAGGATCCCGCCGACCTCGTCGCCGCGACCGAGGGACTTCCGATCCACGAGCGGCTCATCGACCTCATGGTCAGCACCGGGCCCTATCAGCTCTCCATCGAGGAGCTGCGCGCGCATCCCCACGGCATCGACCTCGGGCCGCTCGAGCCGAATCTCCGCAACGTCGTGCGCACGACCGATGCCATGGTCGACCTCGTGCCCGACGCGATCGCCGCGGACCTCGTGCCACTTGCTGCGCTGCTCGACGACGATCCCGACGACCGGATGCTGCTGGTCGGGCGCCGCCACCTTCGGTCCAACAATTCGTGGATGCACAACGTCGAGGTGCTGGTGAAGGGCCGGCCGCGCTGCACGCTGCAGGTCCACCCCGACGACGCGACGCGGCTCGGTCTCGTCGACGGGGCCAACGCCCGCGTGCGCAGCCGCGTCGGCGAGGTCGAGGCACCCGTCGAGGTCACCGACGCCATCGCCGCGGGCACCGTGAGCCTTCCGCACGGTTGGGGCCACGACGCTCCCGGCGCACGACTCGGCGTCGCCGCTCGATACGTCGGTGTGAACTCGAACGTGCTCACCGATCCTGCGGTGATCGACCCGTTGTCCGGCAACGGTCAGCTCAACGCCATCCCGGTCGAGGTCTCAGCTGCCTGATCTCGATGGCCTCGTCGCTTCGGCTGATGAGGCTCGCCCTCGGCCGCGCCTCGGGCTACTTCGGCTCCGCTCCTCGGCTGGCGAGCTCTGCGGCCAGGATCTCGGCGAGCTCGAGTGGCCGGTCACCCTGGATCGAGTGGCCGGCACCCTCGACGGTGGTCACTCGCGCGTCCGGGCGACGGCGGAGCAGCTCAGCCTCGTCGGCATCGTCGACGACCGGCGAGAGCGAACCGCGCAGCAACAGGTAGGGACAGGTCGTCGCCGACACGTCCTCCCAGAGGTCCCCGAACTTGGGCAGCTCGGCGCCGTCGAGCTGTCGACGGTCGTAGTTCCACTCCCACGAGCCGTCAGGCATGCGGTGCGCGTTGTGCAGGATCCCGCGGCGCAGCGACGACTCGGTGCGCGTCGGGTTGAACTCGACGGTGCGGGCGAAGATCTCGCCGAAGCTGGGGAACGACTGGGGACCGGCGATGAAGTCGGCCACGTCCTTGGCCTTGTCCCGGTCGACGCCAGGCGTCACGTCGACCACGACCAGGCGGCGCACCAGCTCGGGGTGCGTGGCGGCGAGCGCGTTCGCGGTCAACCCCCCGAGTGACATCCCCACCATGACCCCGGCGTCAGGCGCGAGGGCGGCCATCACCTCCGCGATCGCCTCGGCGTTCGAACGAGGGTCGTAGCCACCGTTCTCGCGTCGATCGCTGTGACCGTGACCGGGCAGGTCGATGGCCAGTGTCGGCGGCTGGCCCATCGCCAGGACCACCGTGTCCCAGGTGTGGGCGTTCTGCGC
>DATEEV010000426.1:0-5966 GCA_035281005.1 Microthrixaceae bacterium
TTCCTCCGAGCGTCGAACTCGGTCAGTCAGGGCCTCGTCGCCGTCGGCGTCGGGCACGGCGATCGGGTCGCCGTCCTCTCCCAGAACAATCCCGAGTGGTGCATGACGTTCTGGGGCACGGTCGACATCGGCGCGGTCCTCGTCGGACTGAACGGCTGGTGGAACACCGACGAGATCCTCTACGGCCTCGAGGACTCGGGCGCGAAGGTGCTCGTCGCCGATCGGCGACGCTTCGAGCGCATCGCCGGCGACCTCGCCGGCCTGCCGGCGCTCGAGACGGTCTTCCTGGTCGACGCCGACCCGGCCGAGTTCGACGCGCCCACCGGCGGTGCGGTGTTGCGCCGTTTCGACGAGCTCACCGCGACCCCGACCGACGAGTTCCCGCAGGTGCCGATCGACGAGGCCGACCATGCCGTCATCTTCTACACGTCGGGCACGACCGGACGACCGAAGGGTGCGATCTCGACGCATCGCAGCATGGTCGCCAACCTCCAGAACACGGTGTTCCTCGTCACGATGGACTCGATGACGCTGCCACCAGCCGCGGCGGGCGCGCCGAGCGCGCCGGTTCCGGCCTCGCTGTTCACCTCTCCCCTCTTCCACGTCTCGGGCTGCCACTCCTCCCTCGTGGTCGGGATGATGGGCGGGCTCAAGCTGGTGATGATCGAGGGCCGATTCGAGCCCGAGAAGGCGCTCTCGCTGATCCAGGACGAGAAGATCACGACCTGGGCCACGGTGCCGACGATGATCTGGCGCACCTGTGAGTGGCCCGGTCGCCACGATTACGACACCTCGACGATCGCCACGGTCAGCTTCGGTGGATCCCCGTCCGCCGACGAGCTGCAGCGCATGATCCGCGAGACCTTCCCCAACGTGCGCACCACCGCCAACGCCTATGGCCTCACCGAGAGCTCGTCGGTGGCGACGGTGCTCGGCAGCGCTGATGCCGAAGGCCGCGCCGACTCGGTCGGCCGGCCGGTGCCCACGGTCGACATCGCGATCGCCGCGCCCGACGGCACCCACCTCGGCCCGGGCGAGACGGGCGAGGTCCTGATCCGGGGTCCGATCATCATGCCGGGGTACTGGAACAAGCCCGAGGCCACCGCGTCGGCGATCCGCGACGGATGGCTGTGGACCGGCGACGTCGGCCATCTCGATGAGGAGGGGTTCCTCTTCATCACGGACCGGGCCAAGGACATGTTGATCCGAGGCGGGGAGAACGTGTACTGCGTCGAGATCGAGCAGCGCCTCGTCGAGCATCCCGCGATCGCGGATGCCGCCATCATCGGCGTGCCCCACCCCGAGCTCGGCGAGGAGGTCAAGGCCGTGATCGAGGTCGCATCGGGCGAGGAGATCTCCGACGACCAGGTCCGCACCTGGGTCGCCGACGCGCTCGCCCCGTTCAAGGTGCCCGCCTATGTCGAACGCTGGCCCGACAAGCTGCCCCGGAACGCGAGCGGGAAGCTGCTGAAGAACGTCCTGCGCGGCGAGGGCGAGGTCAGCTTCGCCGAGACGATGTGAAGGCCGCTGCCGCCGTGTTGCCCGACGGGACCTACGACGTCCTGGTGGTCGACGCCGGCGACACCGAGCCCGTGCAGCTCGACCTGACGATCGTGACCGGCGACCTCAAGGGCGAGGTCGTCACCGTGCATGCCACGGACCTGGGCGCGTCGTGGATCGACCTGATGGGCATGCCCGCCACCCTCGTCGTCAGCGACGGCCACCCCACGGTGACGATCGATCGCTGAACGGCAACGATGGTGACATGACCACCCAGGCCTGGCCGCTGTTCGACATCGTCCTGCGCACCCCGAGGCTCGAGATGCGAGCCATGCGCGAGGCCGACCTGTTGGCCTTGATCGACCTCGCCGACCGCGGCGTGCATGATCCCGACACCATGCCGTTCCTCCATCCATGGACCGACACTCCTCCGCCGCAGCGGCACTGGGACAGCATGCGCTTCTACTACCGCCAGTGGGCTGAATGGTCGCCCGACAGCTGGCACCTGCACTTCGCCACCTACGCCGACGGCCAACTCGTGGGCACCCAGGGCCTGAGCGCCGATGGGTTCGCCCAGCGGCGGGTCGTCTCGTCGGGCTCGTGGATCGGAAAGGAATTCCAGGGCCACGGTTACGGCAAGGAGCAGCGGGTGGCGGTGCTCTCGCTCGCGTTCGACGAGCTCGGGGCCCAGATGGCCGAGACCGAGGCCTTCTGGGACAACGGTGCGTCGAACACGGTCACGCGTTGGCTGCGCTACGAGCCGAACGGCGAAGGCCTCGTCGTTCGGCGCAACGGCACCGACCGGGTGCTCCGCTACCGCCTGACCCGGGGCCGCTGGGAGGAGCGCCGCGCCCGCGGCGACCTGCCGGCCGTGGAGGTCGAGGGAGTGAAGCCCTGCCTCCCGCTCTTCGGTCTCACCGAGGGCGAGCCTGAGCCGAAGCGACGAGGCCATCGGGGCTAGACGATGCGGCGCTCGGTGGCCCAGCGGCTGAGCTCGTGGCGACTGGAGAGCTGGAGCTTGCGCAGCACCGAGGACGCGTGGGTCTCGACCGTCTTCACCGAGATCGTCAGCTCGCGTGCGATCTCCTTGTACGCGTAGCCCCGGGCGAGGAGGCGCATGACCTCCTGCTCGCGTGCGGTGAGCAGGTCGAGCTCGGGGTCGGTCACCGTCGAGCCCGATGCGAAGGCGTCGAGCACGAAGCCGGCGAGACGAGGTGAGAACACCGCATCGCCCTCGGCGACGCGCTCGACGGCGTCGCGGAGCTCGGGAGCCGTGATGCTCTTGGTGACGTAACCCCGCGCGCCCGCTCGTACCAGACCGATGACGTCGGTCGCCGCGTCCGAGACGGACAGCGCCAGGAACCGCACGTCGGGATGCGTGCGGGCCACTCTCTCGACGACCTCACGACCGGAGGCCGACCCGATGTGGACGTCGAGGAGCACGACCGCCGGGGACGTCGCCTCGATCACCGCCACCGCCTCGTCCACCGTGGATGCCTCCCCCACGACGGCGAAGAACTCGGCGAGCTCTCCGACCACGCCGCGACGGAACAGCTCGTGGTCGTCGACGACGACGATCCGGAGTCGGCCCCCCTCATCGGGCTCGTCGGGTTGGCTCACGGCTCCGCCGCCCTGGCAGTCACTCACGGCTCCGCCGCCCCCACCAGCAGGTGCACCTCGGTGCCCTCGCCCGGTCCGGAGTGCACGTCGGCCGATCCGCCGGCGCGCTCCATGCGTCCCACGATCGAGTCGGCCACCCCGCGCCGGTCGTCGGGCACCTCCTCGGGATCGAAGCCGACCCCGCGGTCGCGCACGAACACCTCGATCCGGCCAGGCTCGACGTCGGCGAACATCGACACCCGCGGCTCACCGGAGAACTTCGCGGCGTTCACCAGCGCTTCTCGCGTCGCGGCGACCACCGACGCGCTGGTGTCGTCGAGGGGGGCGTCGCCGACGACCACGCAGTCGATGGCGATGCGGTGCCGGTCCTCGACCTCGGCGGCGACCTGCTCGAACGAGGCCCGCAACGACCCCTCGGTCTGTTCCTGCTCACTGTAGAGCCACTGGCGAAGTTCCCGCTCCTGACGTCGAGCGAGCGATGAGACCTCGGCCGGGTCCGTCGAGCGCTTCTGGATGAGCGCGAGCGTCTGCAGCACCGAGTCGTGCAGGTGACTCGAGATCAGCGCTCGCTCGTCGGCACGAATACGACGTCGCCGCTCGTCGACCAGCTCCTCTCCGAGCGCCCGCAACGTCGGCCCGAACATCACCGCCACGCCCGTGAGCAGCACGGCGACCTTCAACAGCGTCAACAACCACGCCGAGAGTGTCAGGTCCGACCCGATCATGCTCAGCGCGCCGATCGCGACCAGCAACCCGCCCAGCGCGAACCGCATCGTTCGGCCGGTCCGTCCTTCGGGCTCACCGTCGACCGGCTCGGAGCCTCCGAGCCAAGCCGTCACCTCGGCGGCTCCGGCACGTCGCCACGCGACGGTGGCCCCGACCGCCACCAGCAGTACCGGCCACACGATCGCATCACTGAATCCCACGCCCCACAGACGCGCCTGGAGGAGCAGCCCGACCACGACGAAGCCCCACCCGAGGTCGCGCCACATGTCACCCTGCTCGGCCCGATCCACCCGCGTCTCCTCCTGGGCAGGGTCGTCGGGTGACACGAACAGGAACCAGATCCAGGTCGCGAGATAGGCGACGATCCCCCACCCCCCGGCGAAGGCGAGCACGACGTACCCGAGTCGGACCACGAGGGGGTCGACGCGCACGACGGAGGCCAGCGCGGATGCCGCGCCGGTGATCACCCTGCCCGGATCCCCCATGTGCGCGGCGCGTGGCCCGATGACCGCCCACGTCGGGCCCCGGTCTCGTGTCGTCGTGGCGATCCCATGATGTTGGCAGAGCCGCCCGCTCCCCGACATGAGGGCTCACCCCGAGAGTGTCTCAGGGTCAGCTCAGGGCACGACCCGGGGCGTTCCCGATGGTCTCCACCACCGAACGGGCAGACGATGGCACCATGACCGACACGATGCCCGGTTCAGATCGGCCCGGTTCAGATCAGCCCCAGTCAGATCGGCCCGGGCCCGGCGCTCCGCCGAGGACCAACCCGCTCGACGGGCTGGTCCGCAGCGACCAGGACAAGTGGATCGCCGGCGTCGCCGGCGGTGTCGCCCGCAGGTTCTCCGTCGAGACGTGGGTCGTGCGGGTCGGCTTCGTCGTCCTCACCTTCGTGGGCATCGGTCTCCCCCTCTACGTGCTGGCCTGGATCCTGCTCCCGAGCGACTCGAGCTCCTCGTTCGCCCAACGCCGAGGCTGGAGTCGCAACACGATGATCGCGATCGCGATCGTGCTCATCGTCGTGTTCGGCACCATGGCGTCGTGGGGCGATGACGCGGGCTGGCTGCTCCCCTGGGCCCTCGTGGGCCTCGGCGTGTGGTTGCTCGTTCGTGACACTGATCAGGGGCGCGCCGCCACACCGCCGCAGGTACCGGTCGCCGGCGCACCGGTCGCCGGCGCACCCGTCGACGATCCGGGCCAGCTCGGCACGCCCGTGACGGCGCCGTACTCGCCGGTCGCGCCGCCTCCCCCGCCGCCGTACTCGCCGATCACCACGCCAATGGCCGCCCCCGCGCCTCCGCCGCCACCCCGACCGAAGCGGCGTTCGTTCCTCGCCCCGCTGACCGTCTTCCTGCTCGTCGCCTACGCGGGCATCGCGGCCGCAGTCGGCAACTCCGATGGCACCCGGTGGGACGAGCCCGGTGTCGTGGCGGCCGTGTCGCTCATCACGATCGGCGCGGTGCTCGTCCTGTCGACCTGGATCGGTCGGGCCCGCGGCTTGATCGTCGCCGGCGTGCTGCTGCTCGCGCCAGTGACGCTGTCGTTTGCGACCGACGGCGGATGGCGTGACTGGCGCGGCGACGTCACCATCGAGCCCACCACCGCCATCGAGCTTCGGGACCACTACGAGTGGGGCTTCGGGCATCGCCGACTCGATCTACGAGACCTCCGCCTCGAGCCGGGCACGACCGAGAGCGTCGAGGTCGACCAGATCGCCGGAGAGCTCGAGATCCTGCTCCCCGAGGACGGCGTCGTCCGCCTCGACGCCAGCGTGGGCGCCGGCCAGCTGAGCATTCAATGGCCGGACCGGCCCGACACCCAGCGTGACGGATTCGGTCCCAGCATCGACCGCCGCATCGTCACCGGCACCGGCGGCGGTCGCATCGATCTCGACGTCCAACTCGGCGCGGGTCAGATCCGCGTCACCGTCCCGGAGGAAGCGAACTGATGACCGACATTCTCAACCGACACCGTGCGGACCTGGTCGCCTTGGTCTTCGGTCTGTTCTTCACCACGATCGGCTCGCTCTCGCTGGCCCACGAGCTCGACGCCTTCGATGTCGAGGGACGCGGCTTCGTGGGCATCACCCTCGCCGTGATCGGTGCGGTCGGTGCGGTCGT